>SXMI01000012.1 GCA_005777415.1 Actinomycetota bacterium
CGTCACGAACCCGCCGAATCCGCCCGTGGCGGTCGACATGCCCCCCGGGTCCACGGCCATCTGCTTCAGGTCGGCGCCCGCACAGAAGATGTGGCCCTTCTCGGTGCGCGCCCCCGTCAGGACGCCGATCCACACGTCCTCGTTCGACTCGATCTGGTCGACCGCCGCCTCGATCCCCTGGGCGACCTCGCTGTTCACGGCGTTCCGTGCGTCCGGCCGGTTGATCGTGATGATGCCGACGTTGCCCTGCTGTTCGTAGTCCACGCTCATGGCGGGCACCCTAGCGGGCGGGCGTCCCGCCACTCCACGGAGCGGCCACACCCCGGCCCCCCGGGCGAGCCGCCTAGAGTCCGGGCGTGGCTGGAGCCGATCGACGTGTCCGGGCGGTCGTGTTCGACTTCGACGGCACCCTGGTCGACTCCGACACGGCGCTGCTCGACGCCTTCGTCGTGCTCGGCGTGCCGGCGGACGAGGTCACCTACGGACACGCCGTGGCCGAGGAGTGCGCCCGGCTGGGCCTGTCCCTCGACGACTACGTCGCCGCCTACGACACGACGGCGGCTCAGCCGTTCCCCGGGGTCGAGGAGCTGATTGCAGGGCTCGGCCGGTGGGCGCTCTGCTCCAACAAGCACCCCGAGTCCGGTGCCGGGGAGCTGGCGCGACTGGGTTGGCGACCGGAGGTGGCCCGGTTCGCCGACGCCTTCGGATGGCGACACAAGCGGCTGGAGCCGGTGCTCGCCGACCTGCAACTGGGACCCGAGCAGGTGCTCATGGTCGGCGACAGCGAGGGCGACCGGTGGTGCGCCGAGCAGGTCGGCTGCGCGTTCGCCTGGGCGGGCTGGAACGAGCGGACCCGTCTCGCCGAGCCCGAGGGGCTCGTGCTGCGCTCGCCGTCAGACGTCCTCGGCCTGATCGACGGTCGGCTCGGCTGAGTCCGGCTGCGGCTCGACGGCATCCACCGGCTCCGGGGCATCCGGCTGCGACTCGACGGCATCCACCGGCTCCGGGGCATTCGTCTGCGGCTCGACGGCATCCACCGGCTCCGGGGCCGTGTCGGACGGGGGAGCGGGCGCCGGCGACGGCCCCCGTCCCGACGAGCTCCGGGCGGGTGCGGGCTGCTTCGCCGCCCCGCTACGGGGCCCACGGGGATGCCGCGGGCGACGCTTGCGGGCGGCGGCCGCTTCCGAGGGGTCCACGCCGAACAACGCCGCGATCTGCGGGAGCTGGTCCGCCACCCGACGCACCGCCTCGAGCAGATCGGCGGACGGCTCGGCGGGGCGACCGGCGATCGTGACCTGCGAACGGATGGGCGACACGGCGAGCGCGTCGAGCGCCGCCGCCCAGAGCTCCTGGTTCGTCCGCTCGTTGAGGCCCTCCGAGACGGAGGCGGCGAGACGCTCGGCGACCTCCTTCGGGACGGCCATGCCGGCCTTGGGTGGGCGCGAGCTCAGCCGCAGCGCCCGGACGAACCGTCCGGCGCCGACATCGGCGGCCATGTCGGCGACCCACTGGTGCTGATCCTCGAGCAGGCGCCGTTCGAGGCCCTCCTGGAGCGTCCGCAGGAGTGTCCGGCCGGCCTCGCCCCGGGCCGAGGTCTCGCCGGCCACGACGACCGAACGCAGATCGCGCAGGTCGACCTCGTCGATGATGCGCGCCGCGGCCTCGGCCCGATCCGCCCACTCGGCGTCCCGGAGCTGCGGGTGGAGGCGCTCGGCCATGGTCAGGATCTGCCCGGCGGGCACCTCGGGCTGGCCCGATGCTGCGGCCTGTGCGTTCTGCTCGGCGATCGCGGTGCGGACCGCCGGCAGGCCTCCCCGCAGCAGTTGTTCAGCGACGGGACGCTGCTCGGGCGGCAGCTCGGCGAGCGCCGCATCACGGTGGGTGCGGCCGGGGCGGATGCGCTTCGGACGCGGCCGCTCGGGAACCGGATCCGGGCGGGGTCCTCGGGGACGGTCGCTGCGTTCACCGCGCTCACCACGATCCCGACGGTCCCCTCGGCCACCACGCTCCCGGTGGTCACGGTCCCGGCCACCACGGTCCCGATCACCACGGTCCCGATCACCACGGTCCCGGTCGTCGTCCCGGCGACGTCCGCCACGGCCACCTCGACCCTTCGGGGCCAGCGTGGTGGTCACGAGCGGACCGTCGTCGCCCTTCCCCAGGAGCTCGATGCGCTCGGGCTCGCTGCGAGCGGCCTTCGGGGCGGCGACCGACACGACCTCGATCCCGTCGACCATGAACTCGGCCTCGGCCCGCAACACGTCGCCCACCGACGCACCATCGGGCAGGAGGGCGCCGTCGAGGTCACCCTTCGGCTGCCGGGCGCCGGCGGCCCGCCAGGTCCAGGTGCCGTCCTCACGGCGCGACGTCAGTTCGATCTCGAGACGGCTGGCCACATGCGCACGCTACCGGCGCTCGGCCGGGGGCACGAAACCGCAGGTGCTCAGCCGGCGGCGTCGAGGACGGCGTTCTCGACGACCTCGCTCAGCGCCGGATGGCACCACAGCTGATCGCCGGCGAAGGTTGCGGCCGGGATCTCGAAGCGCATGGCGGTCACGAATTGCTGGACGAGGGTCGCCGCCTGCGGGCCGATCACGTGCGCCCCCAGGATCAGGTCCGTGCTGGCGTCGACGAGCACCTTGGCGAAGGACGAATCGTCGCCGAGCGCCCAGCCGTAGGCGACGCCGGCGTAGTCCCGCCGACCGACCCGGTAGGCGACCCCGGTGGCGCGCAGATCCTCCTCCCGGGCCCCGACGGAGCCGATCTGCGGGTCCGAGAACACGGCGTGGGGCACGGCTCGCTCGTCGACGGAACGCGGGGCCTCCGGGTGGAGGAGGTTGTGGGCCACCACGGCGGCCTCGTGGTTGGCGACGTGTTTGAGCTGTCGAGGGTTGCGGACGTCGCCGATCGCCCACACCCCGGCCTGGTCGGTGGCCAGGGTGGCATCGGTGACGACGTAGCCGGCCGGGTCCAGGCGGACGTCGGTGTGCTCCAACCCGAGCTGATCGGCATTCGGCACCCGTCCGGTGCAGACCAGGAGTGCGTCGCCGGTGAGCTGTCGCGGTGTCGTGCCGCTCCCACCGGCGACGTCGAGGCCGAGGCGGTACTCGCCGGCAGCGTGTCGCACCGAGACGACCTCGGCGTCGAGGTGGAGGTGGACCCGACGCCCGAACCGCTCCGTGAAGCGCACCGACACCTCGTGGTCCTCGTGGCGCAGGAGCCGACCGCCCCGGTGGACGACGCTGACCCGGGAACCGAGCGCGGCGAAGACATGTCCGAGCTCCGCCGCGACGAAGCCGCCCCCGACGATGATCAGGTGCTCGGGCAGTCGCTCGACCCGCATGATCGAGTCCGTGGTGTGGAACGGGACGTCGTCGAGCCCCGGGATCGGCGGCAGGTAGGGCCTCGCCCCCGCCGCGAGCACGACCTGTCGGGCCCGCACACGGGCGCCGTCGACCTGAACGACGTCCCGGTCGACGAACCGGGCCGACCCGTGGAGCACCCGGACGTGGTCCTGGTGCTCGCGGTAGTCCAAACCGGCCACGGCGATGGGATCGATCCTGCCGAGGACCCGGCCCCGCACGGCGTCCCAGTCCACGACGGGCGGCTCGAAGCGGACCCCGAGGGCCGCCGCCTGCTCAGCCTCCACCACCCGGTCGGCGGGGAGCACGAGCATCTTGGAGGGGATGCACCCGGCGTTCAGGCACGTCCCGCCGAACCGGCCACGCTCCGCCAGGGCCACGCTCCACCCGTCGAACTCCGGCGAGAGGATCGTGTTCCCCGAGCCGCTCCCGATGATCAGCAGATCGACCTCGTCCACGGTGCCACGGTACGCACTCACGGGGGACCGGACGTCCCCGGCCCCGGGCCGCGGTTCCGGTAGGGGGGGGGGGGACGGTGGCGGGGGACGGTGTGGGGGGAGTGGTGGGGGAGTGGCGAGTGGAACGCGTTACAGTTCCACCCGCCCGGATCCGACGCAGCCACGCAGCAGGGGGACCACGTGCACATCGCCTACACCGAGGAGCAGCAGGCGCTCCGCGACGAGCTCCGCTCGTACTACGCCGGTCTGCTCGACGACGAGATCCGCGAAGCGCTCCACACGGAGCACGGCGTCGGTCCGGTGACCCGCTCGCTCGTCAAGCAGATGGCGGCGGACGGTTGGCTCGGGATCGGCTGGCCCGAGGAGTACGGCGGCCAGGGCCGGAGCCAGCTCGAGCAGTTCATCTTCTTCGACGAGTCGATGCGGCTCGGCGCACCGGTGCCCATGCTCACGATCAACACGGTCGGCCCGACGATCATGGAGTTCGGCACGGACTCCCAGAAGGACTTCTTCCTGCCGAAGATCCTGGCCGGGGACCTGCACTTCTGCATCGGGTACTCCGAGCCCGAGGCCGGGACCGACCTGGCGGCGCTCCGCACCCGGGCGGTCCGGGACGGCGACGAGTACGTGATCAACGGCCAGAAGATGTGGACCTCACTGGCATCGGATGCCGACTACTGCTGGCTTGCGGTCCGGACGGATCCCGACGCCCCGAAGCACAAGGGCATCTCGATGATCATCGTCGACATGGCGTCACCGGGGATCACGGTGGAGCCGCTCCACCTGCTGTCGACCCACGACATCAACGCCACCTACTACGACGACGTCCGAGCCCCGGCCGACTGGCTGGTGGGCGGGGAGAACAACGGCTGGACGCTCATCGTCAACCAGCTGAACCACGAACGGGTGACGCTCTGCTCGCCCGGGTTGCTGCAGCAGAGCTACGACGAGGTGCGGACCTGGGCGACCGAGACCCGGCGGGCCGACGGGACCCGGGTCCTGGACCAGGAGTGGGTCCAGATGAACCTCGCACGTGTGCGTGCGGGCCTCGAGTTCCTGCGCCTCATCAACTGGAAGGTCGCCTGGACCGCCACGGAGGGCCACCTCGACGTGGCCGACGCCTCGACGATCAAGGCGTTCGGGACCGAGTTCTACCTCGAGGCGTTCCGGCTGCTCATGGAGGTCCTCGGACCGGCGGCCTACCTGGACCGCACCTCGGTGGGCAGCGTCCTGCGCGGCCGGCTCGAGATGAACTACCGCAGCCTGCTGATCCTGACCTTCGGCGGCGGCACCAACGAGATCCAGCGGGACCTGATCGGCATGTTCGGCCTCGGCCTGCCGCGGGCCCTGCGCAGCTGAGCGAGGAGCGAGACGTGGACTTCCGATTCGACGACGAGGCGACCGCGGTCGCCGAACTGGCATCGACCGTGCTCGGTGACTTCTCGGCCCACGAGCAGCTCCGGGAGATCGAGCGAGCGGACGCACCCCGGCACGACCCGGCGCTCTGGGCCAAGTTGGCCGAGACCGGTGTGCTCGGTGCGTTCGTACCGGAGTCGGCCGGCGGGGCGGGGCTGGACCTGTTGGCGCTCGGCGGTGTGCTCGAGCACGCCGGCCGGACGACGGCGGCCGTGCCGCTCTGGGAGACGCTGGGACTCGGGGCGCCGGCCATCGCCGAGTTCGCCCCCTCGGACCTGGCCGACGAGGTGCTCGGTGGTGTCGCGGCGGGGACGACCGTGCTCACGGCCGGCTGGCACGAGCAGGGGAGCGACCCGCTCCAGCCGACGACGACCGCGAGCCGGGTGGGCGAGCAGTGGCGGCTGACCGGCACCAAGGTGTGCGTCCCAGCGGGCATGGTCGCCGATGCGGTGCTGATTCCGGCGGCCGTCGAGAGTGGGACGGTCGGGCTGTTCCTGGTCCGTGGGGACGCCGAGGGTGTGGCCCGTGAGCCGCTCCTGACCACGCTGGGCGACCCTCAGGCCGCCGTCCTGTTGGCCGAGGCCCCGGCGGAGCTGGTGGCCGAGGGGCGGGAGTCGCTGCGCTGGGCCTACGAGCGGGCCGTGGCGACCCAGTGCGCGCTGCTGCTGGGGGCCTGCGAGCAGGCCCTGGCGCTGACGGCGACCTACACGAAGGAGCGCAAGCAGTTCGACGTGCCCATCGCATCGTTCCAGGCGGTGGCCCACCGGGCCGCCGATGCCTACATGGACACCGAGGCGATCCGGCTGACGACCTGGCAGGCGCTCTGGCGTCTGGCGAACGGCGAGGACGCCTCCGACCACGTGGCCGTGGCGAAGTTCTGGGCGGCCTGGGGCGGCCAGCGGGTCGTGCACGCCGCCCAGCACCTGCACGGTGGCGTCGGCGTGGACCGGGACTACCCGCTGCACCGCAGCTTCCTGCTCGTCAAGGAGCTCGAACTGCAGCTCGGGGGTGCGACCGAACAGCTGGTGGAGCTCGGGCGGCTCATCGCGGCCGAATCGACCTGAGCGAGCTGGATCCCGGTTCCGATCCAGAACGCCGGAAATCCTGATTATGTCCGCTACATGTCGGTGGGCCCCGATCCGGTCCGGTTCACGACTGGTCCCCTGACGATCGACTGGTGAGGCCGAGCAGGTCGGCGGCGAACCGGCGCACCTGGTCGACGAGTTCCTCCACCTCGCCGGGACGCAGCTCCACGACCGGACCGATGGACGGTTCGTCGACCAGGTCCGTCAGCGCCGCGGCGACGAGGGCGACCTCGTCCAGGGTGTCCTCCCGACTCCTGAGCCGGTCCTCGCTCCAGGCGGCCTCCTCGAGCCGCTGCCGGGCCTCGTAGGCCCGTTGCCGGCAGCTCGACCGACAGAACCTCCTCGGTCGACCGGTTCGGGCCGCCTCGGGCAGGCGGCGACGGCACCAGTCGCAACGACGCTCGACCGGGTCGGCCCGGTCCTGACGCTCTCCCACGCACGGTCCTCCTGTTTCGTCACGTGACGATACTTCCCCGGCCGGGGTCGGACGGCGACCGACCCCGGCCTCGGAATCGTCACACGATTGACCCTTGACTCCCGGGCCCTCCGGGTGTCGCATGAAGCCAGCGACTGCGTCCCTGCGGTGTGCCGTGGGGGCGCCCAACAACACAGGAGGCGTACATGTCCACCCGCCACCGTCAGCGTCGCAACGGAGCCACCTCGGTGCTCCCGGAGGACCGTGCCCGCCGCAAGGCCGAGCACCGCCGCCTCCGCCGGGGCGTGAACCAGGCGCTCCACCAGACCGCTCTGGGCGAGGACCCCGATGCGCTGGTGCTCGACCTCCCCCACCCGACCCACGGGTACCACGAGGACCACGATCGTCCGGCCAGCCACGCGGAACCCGCTCCCCCGCGCCGGGTCCGGCACTGGAAGCAGCCGTTCTGGAAGCGGCGGGCCGCGGATCGTCGCCGCCGGGCCCTGGCCTGGAACTCCCTGACCGCCAGCTGAGCAGCGATCGGGCTCGGGACCGTTCATCCGTCCGGGTGACGACCGGCCTGCGGCGAGCGGCGAGCGCACCGCGGGTACGGTGATCTCGTGTCCGGACGAGGGGATCGAAGCGTGCTGCCCGAGGTCCTCGGGCGGCTGGTCGACCAGCGGCACGCCGTGGCGGTCGAGGACGTCGCCCGGCTCCGGGCGGAGTTCCCCTCGGCCGATCCGGACACGCTCGCGGACCTGCTCATCCGCCGCTGCGTCCGGGACATGGCGCTCGGTGGCGCCGTCACGGGTGGCGCCGCAGCATCCCCGGTGGCCGGGGTGGCGGTCGCAGCCGCGTCCGCCGGCACCGACGCCGCCTGGAGCGTGAGCCGGCTCGGGGAGCTGGTCATGGGCCTCGGGATCATCTACGGCCACGAACAGGCCACCCGACAGGAGAAGGCCGCCTGGATCGCGGCGGTCCTGGGTCTGAGCGAGGGGGCGGCGGTCGGGGTGACCGGGCTGGCTGCCCGCCTCGGGGCCCGGGGAGGCGCACGGCTCATGGCCCGGCTCCCCGCCGTGGGGGCCGGGGCGGCCGGGGCCGGACGGGTCGCCCGGGCCGGTTCGACCATGGGTCGACTGGCGACGGGCCGGGGCCCGTGGAGCCTGGCGGCACTGGTCCCCTACGGGATCGGAGCCGGGGTGGGTGCGGCGGGGAACGCGGCGCTCGCCGGGGCGGTGGGCCGGACGGCCAAGCAGTACTTCACCCGACTGACCCCTCCCCCACCAGGTTCCGACGGAGGCCCCGCCGCAGGCTCGTCGACGGGTTTCACGGCCACCGGTCCGGTCGACGACCTCGACGACGTGATCGACGTGGAGGTCGTCGAGGAGATCATCCTGGACGCCGAGTGGTTCGAGGCCGGCTCGCCGGCAGACGACCACCGCGGCAGCCACGGGAGCTGACCGGCGGTCAGTTCACGCTCGGGTCGTCGGGGAACAGCCCGAGGCTGGCCGAGCGGCCGCCCTGACGACGCAGGATGCTGCGCCAGAGGGTCTCGGGATCGGCGCACAGGACATCGTCCGGTCCGGCGTCGACGACCTGCCACACCCCTGCAGCCAGTTCCCCGTCGAGCTGGCCCGGACCCCAACCGGAGTACCCGGAGAAGAGCCGGAGGCCGTCCACCCCGTCGACGTCGGCCTCGACCAGACGCTCCACGTCCACCACGACGACGGGCCCGCGGACGCCGACGGCGTTGCGCAGCGGCCCCGTCGCCGTCATCCGTCCGAGCACCAGGACCGCTCCCGGTGCGACCGGACCGCCGGAGAAGAACACCGCCGGTTCGATCACCGGGATGCCCAGATCGGGCAGGTGGTCGACCACCCGCGCCGCACCCGGGCGGTTCAGGACGAGTCCGAGGGCACCGTCCCCGTCGTGGTCCACCATGAACACGACCGTCCGGTCGAAGTTGTCGTCGCCGAGGTCGGGGGCCGAGACGAGCAGTCGCCCTGCAGTGGTCTCCACGGGAGGAGTCTGCCCGCTGGGGCCGACGCCCGGGGCCAGGTCCTCAGGTGATGTCCAGCGAGAGCATCCTGATCGCGTTGCCACGCAGGATCTTGTACTGCACGTCCGCCGGCAGGTGGCCCATCAGCTCCTGGGCGACCTGCGCCGAGTTCGGCCAGGTCGAGTCCGTGTGCGGGTAGTCGGTCTCGAAGGTGATGTTGTCGACCCCCACCTGCTCCAGGCTGTCGAGCCCGTGCCGGTCCCGGAAGAAGCAGCCGAAGACCTGCCGGTAGTAGTAGGTCGACGGGGGCTCGGGGATGGTCTCCGCCACACCGCCCCAGGCCCGGTGCTCGCGCCAGACGTCGTCGGCCCGTTCCAGGATGTAGGGCAGCCAGCCGATCTGGCCCTCGGAGTAGGCCAGACGGAGATCGGGGAAACGGACCAGCACACCCGAGAACAGATAGTCGGACAGCGAGCTCATGGCGTTGCCGAAGCTGAGCGTCGCCTGGACCGCCGGTGGCGCGTCCGGTGAGGTGGACGGCATCCGCGACGAGCTGCCGATGTGCATGCACACCACCGTCGACGTCTCGGCGCAGGCGGCGAAGAACGGATCCCAGTGGCCGGTGTGGATGCTGGGCAGTCCCAGGTGCGCCACCACCTCGGAGAAGCACACCGCATGGCACCCACGTGCGGCGTTCCTCCGCACCTCGGCCGCCGCGAGCTGCGGATCCCAGAGCGGCACGATGATGAGTGGGACGAGGTGGCCGCCCGAGTCCCCGCACCACTCCTCCACCATGAAGTCGTTGTACGCGGTCACGCAGGCCGCTGCGAGCTCCCGATCCCGCGCCTCGAGGAACGTCTGGCCGCAGAACCTCGGGAAGGTCGGGAAGGACAACGACACGTCGACGTGGTTGGCGAGCATGTCGGCGACACGCGCCGCCGGGTCGTAGCAGCCGGGTCGCATCTCGTCGTAGGTGATCGGGCTCAGCGTCATGTCGTCACGCTCGAAACCCACCGCCGCCACGTGACGCTTGTGGGGCACGACCAGGTCCTCGTAGACCCAGCAGTCCGCCGGCGGTGCATCGTCGCGGTAGACGATCTCGTAGGTCGTCCCTCCGGTGAACTCCAGGCCGGCGATGCCCCGCCGCTCGACCCGGGGGCCCCGGTCGCGGAACCGGGCGGGCAGCCACCGCTCCCAGAGGTCGGGCGGCTCGACGATGTGGTCGTCCACGCTGACGATCATCGGGAGCCCCGCGTCGTCGTCCGTGGTCTGCGTCCGTTCCTCGGTCACGGTCACGATCGAACTCCTCCGCTCGCCGGACGCTCGGGGCCGACGGTATCTGACGACCCGTCAGATTGTACGCCGCCGCCCGGGAGGCGCGCCGTCACTGCACCGGCAGGGAGCTCTGCCCCCCTGTGGCCCACCAGCTCGCCGTGAGCGACCACCCCTCGATCGACGAGGTCGGGAGCACGAACTCGAACGAACGCCGGTACCCCGTGTGGGCGATGCGCCAGCCCGTCTCGGTGCGCACGTAGGTGTCCTCGTAGAAGGCGGCACCGACGAGGAGGAAGTCCCAGTCCGCATCGACCACCACGTCGTCCAGCGCCCACGTGGCCGTGGCGTCGTCGCCGTCGACCCGGATCTCCGGGTGGTGCACCCGGTGCGAGGAGTGGAAGGCCTCTCGCCCCATGTTCGCCGAGATGAAGCCCACGATGGCCTCCCGACCCTCGTAGACGTAGCGACCACCGCTGTAGGCGGCCGTCGCATCCTCGGTGAACAGCTCGGACAGCCCGTCGAAGTCCTTCTGGTCCAGACACCGGAGGTACGCGTACTTCAGCCGCTTGATCTCCTCGATGGCGATCAGTTCCTCGACGTCCACGACGACACCCCCGCTCGAACCCGACCCGATCGGACCGTCCGCCGGCCGCGCAGACTGTACCGTCGGCCGGCACGGACGACGGCGAGCGCGAACGGGGGCCGGGTGGTGGACGCAGCACAGGGGGATCAGGGCGACGGAGCCACCGGCGCGGGCCTGTCGGCCACGGACGAGGTCGCGTCACGGGTCGACGGCCTGCTCGCCGACCTGCGGCCCGAGGAGCAGGCGGCGCTCACGTCGGGGGCCGACATGTGGCACGGTGAGCGCGTCCCCCGCCTCGGGGTGCGGGCGCTCAAGGTCAGCGACGGGCCCGCCGGGGTGCGCGGCGAGCGCTTCGTCGGCACCAGGTCCGCGTGCGTGCCCTGCGGGTCGGCGCTCGGTGCGACCTGGGACCCGGCCCTCGTGGCCGAGGTCGGCGCCCTGCTCGGCCGGGAGGCACGCGCCAAGGGCGTCCACCTGCTCCTCGCCCCGACGGTGAACCTCCACCGCACCCCGCTCGCCGGCCGCAACTTCGAGTGCTACTCGGAGGACCCGCACCTGAGCGCGGCGATCGCCGTGGGGTTCATCGGCGGCGTGCAGTCCACGGGAGTCGGGGCGTGCGTCAAGCACCTCGTCGCCAACGACAGCGAGTTCGAGCGGCACACGATCTCCTCCGAGGTCGACGAGCGGACCCTCCGGGAGCTGTCGCTCGTCCCGTTCGAGGCGGCGGTGCGTGATGCCGGCGTGGCGGCGGTGATGTCGGCGTACAACCGGCTCAACGGGACGTACTGCGCCGAACACGAGTGGCTGCTCACCACCGTGTTGCGCGAGGAGTGGGGCTTCGACGGGCTGGTCATCTCGGACTGGTGGGGCACCATGAGTCCGGCATCCGCCGGGGCCGGCCTGGACCTGGAGATGCCCGGACCGGCGATCCACCTGGGTGCCACGAGCGCCGGTCGGATCGCCGAGGGCACCCTGGATCCCGCCGTGGTGGCCACCCAGGCCCGCCACGTGCTGGAGCTGGCGGCCCGTACCGGGGCCCTCGACGCCGAGGACCAGCCCGAGTCCTCCACCGAGCTGCCGGACACGCGGGCGCTGCTGCGGCGGGCGGCGGCGGCATCCGCCGTGCTCCTGCGCAACGAGCCGGTCGACGGAACGCCCGTGCTCCCGCTGGACCCCGGCTCGCTGCGCACGCTGGCCGTCGTCGGGCCGAACGCGACCGACACCGCCCTGCTCGGTGGCGGCTCGGCCTGGGTCAACGCCCACCACCAGGACCCGCTCGTCGACGGGATCCGACGCCGTCTGGGCCCCGAGGTGGACGTGATCGTCGAGCGCGGCGTCGATGCGAGCCTGACCTGCCCCCCGATCCCCGCTCGGGTCCTGCGACCGAGCGACGGCTCGGGCGGGCCCCACGGGCTCACGGTCGAGTACTTCGCCAACCGGACACTCGAGGGTGAACCCGTCCACGTCGAGGTGTGCAGCACCGGCCGGTTGTCGTGGATCGACGATGACACCGTGCCCGGCGCCGGGTTCTCCGCCCGCCTGACCGCCACGCTGCTCGTCGAGGAGGACGGCCCGCACACCTTCGGCCTGACCACCGCCGGCACCGGACGGCTGTGGCTGGACGGCGAGCTGCTCTGTGACAACACCGACGACCCCGTCCCGGGCAGCTCGTTCTTCGGGATGGGCACCGAGGAGATCCGTTCGACCGTCGAGCTCGTCGCCGGCTCCGAGCACGAGCTCCGCTGCGAGTACGTCAGCTACCGCGATCTCGCCGCCGGCGGGGTGCAGATCGGGCTGCTCCGGCCGGTGCCCGCCGACGGGATCGAGCGGGCCGCGGCGGCGGCCGCAGCGGCCGATGCTGCAGTCGTCGTGGTGGGACTCAACGCCGACTGGGAGACCGAGGGCCACGACCGGGCCACCACCGAGCTCCCGGGCGGTCAGGGCGAGCTGATCCGTGCCGTCGTCGCGGCCAACCCGCGGACCGTCGTGGTCGTCAACGCCGGGGCGGTGGTCGACCTCGACGACGTCGTGACGGCTCCGAGCGTGCTGTGGATCTGGTACCCCGGCCAGGAAGCGGCGGACGGCGTCACGGACCTGATCGTGGGTGATGTCGCACCGTCCGGGCGCCTCCCCACCTCGTTCGCCCGACGGTGCGAGGACCACCCGGCCTTCGCCACCTATCCGGGAGCGGACGGGGTGGTCCGCTACGAGGAGGGGCTGCGGCTGGGGTACCGCGGGCTCGACGCCACGGGTGTGGAGCCGGTGTTCTGCTTCGGCCACGGGTTGACCTACGGCTCGCTCGACTGGGGCGAGGCGACCCTCTCGACGACCTCGGCCTCCATCGACGGCCTGGCCGACGATCCGGTCACCCTCCGCCTCACGCTCCACAACCCGGGCGACCGGACGCTGCGTGAGGTGGTGCAGGTCTACGTGAGCGACGTCGAGTGCTCGTTGGAGCGCCCACCACAGGAGCTCCGGGGCTTCGTCACCGTCGAGGTGCCGCCGGGGGGATCGCTCGACGCGCTCGTCGACCTGGGTCCCCGGGCGTTCGCGTACTGGGACCCGGCGGTCGGCGACTGGGTCGTCGAACCGGGCGCCTTCCGCGTGAGCGTGTCCCGCTCCTCACGGAACCACCACGCGTGGCTGTCGTTGGACCTGCACTGATCCGGCATCACCCCGGCGGGCCGACACCGAGCTGGGCGAGCAGCCGCCACAGCAGCGGGAGCGGCATGCCGGTCACTCCCGTCCGGTCCTCCCCTGCGACACGCACCACGAACGGCTCGGCACCAGCCGTCCCGTCGTCCTCGATCCGGTAGGAGCCGGAGGTGTCGAAGGGCTTCGCCCACGCCACGTACCGTTCGATCTCCTCGGCCGACAGGTGGCGGAAGGTGACCTCCTGGACGTCGATCCCGGCGGCCCTCCGCTCCCCCATCGCCACGATCACGCCGTTGACGAGGCGGTGCGTGGTCCCGGAGAGCCGTCGCAGCTGAGCGGTCGCCGAGTCGGCGGTCGCGCACTTCGTCAGGAGCACCGGCCCCGTCGCCGTGTCGAGTACCCCCACCTGGTCGGCCGCGACGACCGGGAGGGCCCGCTCCGCCGCCGTCAGCGTCGGGAGCACGGCGTCGAGCTTGCGGACCGCCAGCTCAGCCGCGAGTGCCTCGGCCCCGTGCGTCACCAGCCAGTCGTCGAGGACCCGCTCGTCGATCTCGGGCGCGACCTGGGTCACCTGCACGCCGGCGTCGACCAGCACGTCACGCCGGTAGGTCGAGCCGGACGCGAGCAGCAGGTGCACCCCGACACTCTCCCCCATTCGGGGTCCGGACGCGCGCCCACGGACCCGACCGGTCGTCGCTCCGGTGCGGCTACGTTCTCGACGTGGACCTCGCCGCCCTCTGTGCCCCCGAGCGGTGCGCCGTGGTGACCATGGAGCTCGAGCGTGGGGTCGTGGGCGCGCTGGCGAGCATCCCGGCGCTGGCACAGGCCGCGGCGGACCGGGACATCCTCACCTCGTGCGGTCGTCTCGTGTCGGCGGCGCGGGCGGCCGGCGTGCCCGTCGTCCACGCGATCGCGTCCTGGCGCTCCGACCGGGCCGGCACGCCGCTCAACACGCCGTTGGTGCGGGCGTTGAGTCGCAACCCCGCGCAGATCCTGGAGGGGACCGAAGCGGTCGAACTGGTCCCCGAGCTGGGCGACTGCTCGGGTGATCGAACGAGCACCCGCCGTCACGGCCTGACCCCGTTCACCGGCACGGACCTGCACGAGCAGCTCCGCTCCGTCGGAGCCACCACGGTCGTGGCGTGCGGGGTGTCACTGAACGTCGGGGTGCTCGGACTGTGCCTGTCCGCAGCCGATCTGGGCTACGAGGTGGTCCTCGCCACCGATGCCGTCGTCGGCGTTCCGGTCGCCTACGGCGACGACGTGATCCGCCACACCCTGTCGACGGTGTCCTCGTGCGGCACGGTCGCCGAGATCACCGCACCCTGGATCAGGAGCTGAGTCCGGCCTCGTTGCCGATGCCGTGCCCCCTGCGCCCGGAGGCTCAGCTCCCGGAGGCGGCACCGGAGGCGGCACCGGGAGCGCCGTGCCGCAGGCCGAGCCGCTCGGCGAGCTCGTTGGCCCGCCGCGCGACCTCCAGCCGGCTGGTACCCGGGGTCGACAGCGCCACCCAGTCCACGCCGATCGTCCCCAGATGGGCCACCTCGTCGGCCAGTTCGTCGACCCGCCCGTCCGGATCCTCCAGGTAGGCCCCGAGCGAGAACGGGACGAAGCACACGACCGGTCGCTGCGCACGCCCGGCGGCCGCACAGCGGTCGTCGAGCTCGCGGATGCCGGCGGTGAGGTCGTCGTGGTCGGCGATCCGGCGGGTCCCGGTGGAGCGCTCGAGTCCACCCGGCGTGGGGAACGGACTCCAGCCGTCCCCGAACTCGACCGCACGCCGGATCGCGGCGGTCGAGTTCCCGCCGATCCACACGGGTGGGCCGGGCCGTTGCACCGGTAACGGCAACGGAGCCACCGTCCCGCCCTCGACCTCCCGGGGTTCGCCGGCGAACAGCGACCTCAGGACCCGGAGCGACTCGTCGAGCCGCTCCCCCCGCTCGTCGTGGGGCACCCCGACGGCGGCGAACTCGGCGCGGAGGTACCCGGCGGCGACGCCCAGCACCAGCCGCCCGTCGCTCACGACGTCGAGCGAGGCGATCGCCTTGGCCGCGAGGAACGGGTTGCGATAGCCGAGCACGTAGACGTTGGTGTGGAGGAGCAGCCGCTCGGTGGCGGCCGCAGCCACCGCGAGGGCCACCGTGGGCTCCAGGGCGTGGTGTCCGCCACCGGCCAGCCAACGGACCTCGGGAGCGGGGTGGTCCGTGACGTAGGCCGCATGGAAGCCGGCCCGTTCGTAGGCGGTCGCCAGGTCGGCGATGGCCCGACCCGAGACGAGCTCGGCTCCCGTCTCGAGCCGGTCCACGGGCAGACCGAGCGAGACCCGCACCTCCGGGGCGACGACGTCGGCCACCCAGCGCCGGACGGTGTCGACGGCCAGGTCGTCGACGAGGTGGCCGCCCGGGAGCAGCTCCAGCTTCGCCGGACCCCCCTCGCCCGACACGGCGGCCGCGGCGTCCGAGGAGAAGAACGCCGGCACGACCTCGTCGTCCTCCCGTGCGAGGAGCAGCGTCGCGGGGTGACGGGGCCCGTCGCCCACCTCGGGCCGGAGGTCGGCCGAGCTGCCGGCGACCTCGGGGACGAACCCGCAGATCGACACGACCGCATCGGGCTGCACGCCGACACCGCCGAGACGAAGCGCCAGGGCCGCACCCTGGGAGAACCCCACGACCACGACCGGTCGACCGACATCGCCCCGCAGGTCGGCGACGAGGGCGGCCACCCGCCGGGCCGATGTCCGGAGCGTCGATGCGTCCACGCCGGTGGGCGTCGTCCGGAACCAGCTCCGGACACCGTCATCGTCACGGACCGCTCCCGGCGCCACGACCTCCCAGCCGGGAGGGGCCATGCGGCGCCCCCAGGACCGGGCCGTGGCCGGCTCGTCACCGTGGCCGTGCAGTGCGACGAGCACGCCGTGGCCTCGGTCGTAGTGGTGCACGCCGCATGCTCGCCCGACGATCGCCCCCGCCGCAACCGGCCCACCGTCACGGGCTCGTCCGGGCGTCTAGATTCCGAGCGATGTTCCGCCACGTCGTCCTCCTGACCATCGATCCGGCGGCCGGTGAGGACGTCCCCGACCGGATCGTGACGGCCCTGCGCTCGCTCCCGTCGGTGATCCCGGAGCTGCGCTCCTACGTCGTCGGGCGGGACGCGGCTCTGGCGCCCGACAACGCCACGATCGCCGTCGTCGCCGACTTCGACGACGAGGCCGGCTACCTCGTCTACCGCGACCATCCGGAGCACCAGCGGGTGATCGCCGAGCAGATCCGTCCCGTGCTGCTCGGGCGCAGCGCCGTGCAGCACCTCGTGTCGTGATCGGCGCCGAGCTCGACGCACCCGTCGACCTCGACCGCTATCCGATCCACGACGAGGCCACGGCGGAGGCGCTGGCGGGACCGCTCGCCCGGGCGTTCGCCTCCCGGGGGGTGGCGGAGCTGCCCGGACTGGTCCCGCCGCAGACGGTCGGTCGCATGGTGGCGGAGTGCGAGGCGATCGCCGGTACCGGCCACCACTCCGAGGTGACCAACTCGGTGTACCTGGATCGGCCCGACCCGACGCTCGGGGACGGCGACCCGGGCTCGGTCGCGGTCCGCTCCTCGCTCCGGGCGGTGGCGGCGGACTGCATCCCGACACACCACGCCCTGCGTCGGTTGTACGAGTGGCCGCCGCTCCGGGCGTTCGTAGGGAGGATCCTTGGGGTCGAGCGGCTCCACCCCTACGCCGATCCGCTGGGAGCGCTCAATGTGGCCGAGATGGGACCGGGGGACGAGCTCGGCTGGCACTTCGACCAGTCCGACTTCGTGACCTCGCTGTCGATCCGGCCGGCCGGCGACGGCGGCGAGTTCGAGGTCGTCGCCGGGCTCCGACGACCGGCCGACGAGCGGCCGGACGAGGTGCGGGCGGTGCTCGACGGCGACACCGACCGGGTGGAGCGGCTCCCCTTCGAGTCGGGGACGTTGTTGGTGTTCGCCGGGCGGCACTCGCTGCACCGGGTCACACCCGTCCGGGTCGGTCCGTCACGCCTGGTGGGGCTGCTGGCCTTCGACACCCGACCCGACACCGACTCGAGCGATCGCCTCAAGCTCGTTCGCTACGGTCGTACCGGACCACGGGACACGGGTCCACCGGCCACAACAGGACGGACGAGCCGAGGACAGGAAGGCGACGGAGCGGCGTGATGCTGATCGGAGAGGGTTTCGCCGGCAGCGGGGCGGAGGCCGCCCACGTCAACACCGTGCTGGGCGAGCGAGACGGACCCGTCGGCGTCGCGTTCACCACGGCGCTCGCGTCCCCGACCGCCGGACACACGGCGTTCCTCGTGGTCGCCCAGCCCGGCCTTGCGGTCCAGCCGCCGACGCTGTTCGTCCCGAAGGCGACGATCGCAGATGGCCCGGAATCCTCCCACGCCCGGCTCACCTGGGGTGCGGCCCAGTCGGGAGTGGCCGGTGGGGTCCTCGACGCCGTCCACGAGGGCGTGGTCGACGCCGAGGCCGTGGTCGGCCTCGTGCTCGTGGCGGCGGTGTGGGTGGACCCGGAGGCCCGGGACGGGGACCTGGTCCGGGCGAACAACCGCCAGGCGACCCTGGACGCCCTCCGGGCCGGGGTCGTGGGGTTCCCGGCCGTCGACGACGTCCTTGCGGTCAGGGACCGGGTCTGGAATCCCTACGATCCACCACGCCCCTGAGCGGTCCGGCTGGGGCGACCGGCTGGGGCGGCCGGCGGGACCGTCGGCGGATCGGTTGGCGTGGCGCCGAGGGGACGATCGGCGCCGGTTCAGCTCACTCTGAGTGACGACGGGGGTCCGGTGGGTCCGCTCCGACCGACTCCACCGTGACAGGTGGCACCTCCACCGGTAGAGTGACCGAACGATCTCCGGTCGAGCGGCAACGCTCCCGGATACCGGAAGGTCGTGTGGGACGGGGTCGGGGGGTTCCGTCCCACACGGCCTCCAGTGCTCGCACGATGTTCCCGCCCCGGCGGGCCGTGGGGCAGACTCCCCCCGTGCCGGTGCTGCGTCCCACCTCCCAGTCGTTCGTCGTCCTCGACCTGGAGGGGGCCGACCGGTCCGACGGAATCGTCAGATGGGCCAAGAAGATCCTGCTGGACGGCGCCGCCAACCTGGCGCGGTCCCGCACCTACGGCTGGGCGACGCTGGGCGAGCGGATCAGCGGCGCATCGGCGGGGATCAGCGCCCCGCCGGAGGAACGCTCCGACGCCGTGGCGGCCTTCGTCGACGCCGCGGTGGGGTCCGCCGGGCAGATCGCCCTCGATCCGGGCAAGGGGCTCGACTGGTCCGAGCTCGCTGCGCTCCGCGCCGCGGACTGGCGCAGCGACCTGCGCTCCGCCGACGACGGCGACGGCCTGCAGCGGTCGCTCCTCGCCGCCGGCGTGGTCGCCGCCGCCGCGGCGGCCTGCGGCGAGCTCGCCGACCGTCGGGTGGTGCTCGAGGGACCCGAACCGATCGCGGGTGTCCTGGGTGCTGCGTTCACCGAGGCCGGCGCCACCGTCGTGAACCCCGAGGACACCTCGGCGACGCCCGCGCTCGGCGCTGCCGGCGACCTCCTCTGCTGCGGCTCCGCCGTCGGCATGATCGACCACCAGACGATCTCGGGACTCGACGTCGGCTGGATCGTCCCCTGGGGCCCGATGCCGGTGACCACCCGCGGCCTCGCCGTGGGCCGGCGTTCCGGGACCCAGGTCCTTCCCGACTTCGTCACCACGGTCGGTCCGCTCCTCGCTGCGATGGCAGGGCCCGACGAGACCTCCGGAACCCTCAGCGAACAGACGGCCCAGGTGGTCGCGGCCGTGATCGGCGAGGTGCTCGACCACGAGGAGGGCCCCCTCGTCGGCGCCTGCGTCCGGGCCGAGGCGTTCCTGTCGACCTGGCAGGAGACCCTGCCGTTCGGGCGGCCGATCGCGTGAACCCCGCTCCCCTGCCGCCGCTGCCGATCCCGGGACCCGGAGCGCACTGGCCGACCGGGGCCTGGGAGACCGGACCGCAGCTCAGCGGAGACCCCGATCGTCTCGCCGAGCTCCTCGACCCGGTGTTCGCGGTGGAGTCCACCCCGGAGCTGGGCGTCTCGCTGGCGCTCGTCGCGGTGCAGGGCGGTCGGATCGTCGCCGAACGGTACGGACCGGGGGTCGGGCCGGACGACACCCTGCTCTCGTGGTCCATGGCCAAGAGCGTGACCCAGGCGGCCCTCGGGATCCTGGTGGGTGACGGACTCCTCGATCCGGACGCTCCGGCCCCGGTCCCCGAGTGGTCCGGGGCGGACGACGAGCGTGGACGCATCACCGTGCGCGACCTGCTGCGGATGCGCTCGGGCCTCCGCTTCGTGGAGGACTACGTGGACGACACGGTCTCCGACTGCCTCGAGATGCTGTGGGGTGCGGGCGCCGAGGACGTCGCCGCCTATGCCGCCTCGCTCCCGCTCGAGCATCCGGTCGGCTCGACGTTCAGCTACTCCAGCGGCACGACCAACATCCTCAGCCGCATCCTCGGGGACGTGGTCGCCGGTGGAACCGGTCGCGGCAACCGCGAGCAGACCGAGGCCTTCCTCCACGAGCGGCTGCTCGGGCCGATCGGCATGGACTCGGCCACGCCCCGCTTCGACGCCGCCGGGACCTGGGTCGGCTCCTCGTACCTCTACGCCACTGCGACCGACTTCGCACGATTCGGACTCTGCTACCTGCGGGGCGGCCGCTGGGGTGTCGACGGGATCGTCCCGTCGGACTGGGTGGACGACGCCCGGACACCACGATCGGTCGACCCGGAGCTCGGCTGGGGATACGGCGAGCACTGGTGGGTCCGAGGTGACGAGCTCGGTACGTTCTGGGCCAACGGCTACGACGGGCAGGCGACGATCTGCGTCCCCGAGCTGGACCTGGTCGTCGTCAGGCTCGGGCGCACTCCCGCCGAGCTGCGCGACCACCGCGAGCGGTTCCTGGCCTCGGTGATCGACTGCTTCCGCGACTGAACGACGGGTCCTACACTCCCGCGATGGCCCTCCTCAGCCCCTTCGACATCCCCTCGTTCGACGACGTGGCCGCCGAGCGGCGGCACCTGCAGGAGCGGCTGGCCGCCGCCTGCCGCCTCTTCGGGCGCTTCGGCTACGACGAGGGTGTCGCCGGCCACATCACGGCGCGGGACCCCGAGCACGCCGACCGGTTCTGGGTCAACGGGTTCGGCGTGCACTTCCGACAGGTCTCGGTCTCGAACCTGATCTGCGTCGACCACTCGGGCGAGGTCGTCGAGGGCGACCACACGGTGAACCGGGCGGCCTTCGCGATCCACTCCCGGGTCCACCAGGCCCGTCCCGACGTCGTCGCTGCCGCACACGCCCACTCCGTCCACGGCAAGGCGTTCTCGAGCCTGGGCATCCAGCTCGACCCGATCACCCAGGACGCGTGCGCGTTCTACGAGGACCACGCGGTGTTCGACGACTACACCGGCGTGGTGCTGCAGACCTCGGAGGGCGGTCGGATCGCGGATGCACTCGGAGCGAGCAAGCTGGTGATCCTCCGGAACCACGGCCTGTTGAGCGTCGGCACCTCGGTGGATGCGGCCGCCTGGTGGTTCATCGCCGCCGACCGATCCTGTCATGCCCAACTCCTCGCCGATGCCGCCGGCACGACGGTCCACATCGACCCGGACCAGGCCGCGACCACCCGGGGCCAGGTGGGGTCGGAGATCGCCGGACTGGCGAACTTCCACCCACTCTGGAGTTGGATCGTGGCCGAGGAGCCCGACCTCCTGGACTGAGCCCGACCTCCCCGGCGGATCGGACCCCGGCGTGGCCCCGGCCCGGTCCGGTCTGCGTTAGCCTCCAGACCACAACCGAGCCGAAACCCACCCGGGAGAGCGTCAGTCCGCTGGCCGCCGAAGGAGCAACCGCCC
>SXMI01000094.1 GCA_005777415.1 Actinomycetota bacterium
GATGGTCGGCGGCAGCGGCGCCGTGGTCGGCACGAGCGTGGTGGTCGACTCCGGCACGGTGGTGTCGGGGACCGAGGAGGTCGTTGCGACCGGTGAGGTGGTCGTGGTGCTCGACGGCGGTGTGGTCGTGGTGCTCGACGACGGGGTGGTCGTGGTGGTCGTGGACGACTCGGGCGTGGAGGGCTGGGTGGTCGTGCCGTCCTCCTGCGCACCCGCCGGTGACCACGACAGCGGGAGCATCGCGGCGGCCAGGACTGCGACGATCACGACCGAGCGTCGCGCCGGGCGACGGTGATCCGAGCGTCGCGCCGGGCGACGGTGCGCCGGCGCGTGGCCGGCCAGCTGGGAGGTTGTTCGGGGGGTGTCCACGGTGGTGTCGGTCTCGTCCGTCCGGGCGCAGCGGCGCTCGACTCCGAGCTGGATCCCGCGTGCCCCGAGCTGAGGCTATCGGCAGGTCCGGCGGAACCGCCAGAGGTCATTTCGACCCGGGGCCGGGTCGGGGGACCCGTCCGGGGTCCCCCGATCTCACCTGCCGTGGCGATGTCGGTTCAGTGCGTGGTGAAACGGCTTCTGGGCCTTGGCGAGGCCGAGGAACTGCTCGTGTCGGCGCTCGAGCAGCGCCGAGGCCCCCGCGTCGGGACGGAACACCCGCTCCACTCGGGCCCGCTCGGCGAGCGACGGCTGGTCGATCCGGCCCGTGACCAGACCGGCGAACAGCGCCGCGCCGCGGACGTTGGCCAGCAGTGGTTGGGCGACCCGGTGCACCGGCCGGCCGAGCACGTCGGCCTGGATCTGGCACCACAGGTCCGACTGGGCGCCGCCGCCGATCACCCGGAGGTCGTGGATCGGGTGCCGGAGCACCTTCTCGGCCGACTCGAGGATCCAGCGCAGCTGGTGCGAGATCCCCTCGAGCACCGCGCGCACCAGTTCGGCCCGACCGGAGTCGATGCCGAGGTTCAGGAAGGACGCCCGCATGGAGGTGTCGGACACCGGTGTGCGGCCACCCTTCAGCCAGGGGGCGAACATGACGCCGTTGGCCCCGGGCGGCACCGAGGCCGCCAGGTCGTCGAGCCGACGCAGCGACGGAACGTCACCGGAACCGAGCAGGTCGTCGGGTGCGATGACCAGGTCGCGCAGCCACTCCAGGCTCACCCCGCCGCAGTCGTGGTTGTTGACCAGGATGTAGCGGTCGGGGATGGCTGCCGGCACGGTCGCCATCTGGTGCTGCAGCGACGTGCGCTTGTCCGGGGTGTGGCACCCGACCCACGCCGAGGTCGAGATGGCGAGGTGACCGTGGTGGTCGTCGATCGCCCCCGATCCCAGTGCCGCGGTGTGCAGGTCCGGGAGTCCGGTCACGACCGGGATCCCGGCGGGGACGCCCGTGGCCGCGGCGGCCTCGTCCGTGACCGGACCGACGACCGAGCGGATCGGGAGCAGCTCGGGCAGGCGCGTCGGGTCGGTCCCGGCGAAGCCGACCAGCAACGGGTCGTAGTCGGTGACGTCGAGTCGGCGGTTGTCGGTGAGCCACGACGCGAGCATCGTCGCCTGGGTGGCCCGGACCCGGCCGGTGAATCGCAGGTTCACGTAGTCGATCGGCTCCAGGAACGTCGAGGTGCGACCGTACCGGTCGGGTTCGCAGCGCTCGATCCACAGGCGGTGCCCGAGCGGGTCGTTCCCCTGCGGGTTGGGGGCGCCGCCCGACCTGCGGACGAACTCGACGGCGAGTCGCGGGCGGTAGCCGTCGACCGCCAGCCGGCCGCCGAGCTGGTCCCGCGCCAGGGACCCGGCCCGCTGGTCGAGCCACATGATGCAGTCACCGACGGGTTCGCCGTCGCGGTCGACCGGCACCGTGGACCCCCACTGGCCGGTGACGGCGACGGCGACGATCCGGTTCCGTTCGACCGTGCCGCGTGCGGCGAGCTCGGTGGCGCCGTCGCAGATCGCCGTCCACCATTCGCGGGGGTCCTCGACGACGCCGTCGTCGGGCAGGGTCGTCATGGTGACCCGCTGGTGGACGTGGTCGATCACCTCGCCGGTCAGCGACACGTAGGCGGTCTTGGGTCCACCGCTGCCCAGGTCGACCGCCAGGACGACGTCGTCCTCACCCACGTCGGACACCCCCGTGACCGCGGACCATCAGCTGCCGGAGCCGAACGAGAAGGGGATCTCCTCCCGGGTGCCGTCGGGGGCGATGTGCTCGAGGCGGAGCGGCAGGGCGTTCCCGCTCGACAGGCCGATCACCGACACCACGTCGGCGGCCAGGTCCAGCAGCGGCGTGACGGGGACGATCGCCTCCGGTGGGTGGACGCCCGGCTCGCCACGCACCACGCCGCGCAGCATGAGGATGGCGCCGAGCCCGGCGGGGATCCCCGTCCCCTCGCCGGCCCCCTCGGTCTCGGAGAACAGCGAGCACTCGTAGGTGTGCTCCTCGCCGCCGGAGTTGCCGGTCACGACGACCTTGAGGCACCCCGCCGGCCCGGTGACCCCGGCCTCGGCCAGGAGTCGCGGTCGCTCCGAACGCAGCAGGGCGACCATGGCATCGATCGGCGCCACCTGGGCCGGCCCGTCGGCGGTCGGCACCTCGATCGGCGTCTCCGACGCCATGCCGGCGGCGACCAGGTCCTGGGTCATGGCGAAGTACGACAGCGGGAACACGACGCCCAGGTTGGTGGCGCGGCGCAGGGCCGGGAACACCGTGGGCAGGGTGATCGTCTCGGGGTGCGGGTACGGGTAGGCGGGGTAGGTGCCCACGCCGTGGAAGTCGACGTCCCGGACGTGGGCCGCACCCGACTCCTCGAGCTGGCGCACCTCGACGAACTCGCCGTCGACGTACAGCGGCACGTCGCTGGTCATGGCGTGGATCCGGTGCTTGAGCACGGCCGGGCCCTCGTCGTCCTCGCCGCCGTGGATGTGCATGATGTCGGCGCTGGTGACCTCGTCGAGGAACAGCTCGCCGCACAGGGCCACGAAGATGTTGGCCAGGCCGGGCGAGTTGCCCATCCCGATCAGCGCCCGGACGCCCGCCTCGGCGGCCCGGTCGGAGAGGGCGAGCTGGGCCCGGGTGGCGTCGAGGTCGTCGCAGACGTCGACGTAGTCGACCCCGGCGTCGATGGCGGCCGACAGGATCGGCGCCCCGAACCGGTAGAAGGGCCCGACGCAGTTCACCACGAGCGCGGCGCCGTCGAACAGCGCCGCCGTGGCCGCCGTGTCGGTGACGTCCACCGCCACGGCGCTGCAGCGGGGATCACCGATCGCGTCGACCGTGGCCTGTGCGGCCGCCGGATCCAGATCGGCGACGACGATCTCGCTGGCGTCGTCGGTGGTCGCCAGCGTCCGAGCCGCGACGCTGCCGATTCCTCCGCCGCCACCCAGGACGACGACTCGTGCGCTGCTCACTCGGGCACCCCCAACTGGTGGTCCATCATGTCGGCCATGACCATGCGGATGAACTCGTCCGCCTCGTCGTTCATCCCTCCGGCGACGCCGCCGTAGACGGCGCTGCTGCTCGCCTGCTCGTCGGCGTGCTCCCGGGCCCAGGCGACCGCGTCGTTGAGGTCCACGGCGAACTGCTCGGCGACGCCGGGCTGGGTCTGCGGACGGGTGACCGCCATGTGGATGGCATTCGGGTACTGCTGGCCGTTGAACCGCCAGCCGTTCAGCCGCATCCGGTCGTTGACCAGGTAGATGTCGAAGTCGTCGGAGGTGAACGAGAAGCAGAACGTGGGGTCACCCAGGATCCGGAGGTCGCCGTGCGAGCGGACCGCCTCCTGCATGGTGTCGGCGGTGGCGAAGATCTGCCGGGCGTACTCCAGGTAGCCGTCGCGCCCGAGGGTCACCATGGACGCCCAGGTGGCGGCCAGCAGACCGACGGAACGGGAGCCGTCCATGCTGGGCGAGCAGTACTTCCCGCCCGTCCAGTCGGTCAGGTAGAAGTACTGGGAGTTGCGCATGGCGACGTCTCGGAACAGCACCACGGACGATCCCTTGAACGCGTAGCCGTACTTGTGGGTGTCGGCGGAGATCGACGTGACGCCCGGCAGGCGGAAGTCGAACGTCGGGATGGGGTAGCCGAGCTCCTGGCCCCACGGGAGGATGAACCCGCCCAGGCACCCGTCGACGTGGAGGCCGACGCCCCGGTCGAGCGCCAGGTCCGACAGCGCCGGCATGGGGTCGACCGTGCCGTAGCCGTAGTTGCAGGCGGAGCCGATGATGGCGACCGTGTCGTCGTCGATCAGTCCGGCGACGGCGTCCACGTCGACCAGCGTGGTGTCGGGGTCGACCGGTGCCCGTCGGAGCTCGATCCCGAACAGGTGGCAGGCCTTGTCGAAGGCCGGGTGGGCCGTCTCGGGCTTGACCACGTTGAAGGTCCGCTCGCCGCGGTTCTGCCGGGCGACCTCTCGGTAGGCCAGCATGGCGTGGGCGATGCTGCCGCTGCCTCCGGAGGTGATCAGGCCACCGGGCGTCGTGTCGGTGATGGCCTCGCCGTGCAGCATGTCGAGGGTCATGGCGATGATCTCGCCCTCGAACCGGGTGGCGCTCGGGACGATGTCGCGCTGCAGGGCGTTGGCGTGGGCGTACATGCCGAACGCCTGGGTCAGGAAGGCGTAGTGGTCGTGGTCGCCGCAGTACATGGAGCCGGAGCAGCGCCCGTTCTCCCAGTGGCCGTTCTCCTCGGTCGCCATCTGTCGGAGCTCCTCGAGGATCTCCTCGTGGCTCCGGCCGTGGTCGGGCATGGCCTGCAGCGGCGCGAACCGCTCGGCGTAGGGGTAGTAGTCGCTCACGGTGCGTGATGATACGGACGGCGGCGCTCCCGCGCCCCACCGAGGTGCGGGGACCGGACGGAGCCACCCGGCTCAGCCCGGGCGCAGGACCCGGCTCAGCCCGGGCGCAGGAGCGTGTCGAGCAGGGCGACGAGCCCCTCGGGGTCCTTGACCGTGACGGTCACCGACGGGTGCCGGACGAAGGACAGCGGCAGGCCGCCGGGAACCGGGTCGAGGAACCGGAGTCGCACGCCGCGGCGACGGACGGTGGCGAAGGTGACGGAACCGTCGCGGAGCGCCACCCGGGGCGGGCCGACGACGTCGAGCCAGCCGGGGCCGGCGACCACCGATGCGCTGGCGATGTTGCGCAGCGGGGTCCGCAGCGACCAGGGACCGAAGCGCACCTGGAGCTCGCTCGCCGTCACGGCGACGAGCGCCGAGAAGGGCCAGATGCCGACGGCCCGCAACGGGAGGCTCAGCGGATCGCCGAACGCGAACGGGAAGACGTGCACCGGTTCGGGCACGACCGGGGTGTCGTCGACGACGCTGAGTTCTGGTCGGCCGGCGCGAGCCGCCGCAGTGGGATCCACGTCTGCCATAGTGCCAGACAGCGACGACAGCCCCGGAGTCCGTTCCCGGGTCGGAGACAGGAGTCACCGCAACGTGAACACCGAGGGTGGCCAGACGACCCACTGGGGCGAGATCGACGGGGTGTCGATCGATTTCCCGGTGGTGGTCGAGGAGATGAACTCGGCGACGATCGTGTACACGGTCCCGGCGGAGGCGGCCCGACCGCTCCTGCCGGGTGACGCGTTCGTCGTCGCGGAACCGGTGCCCGATCGGGCGACGCTGGTGCTCGCGCTGTGCGACTACCGGCGCAATCCCTGGGGCGACTACCTCGAGGTCAACCTGGGTCTGCTGGTCCACCCGGTCGGCCGACCCGACGAGGTCGGCGCGTTCCAGTGGCGGATGCCGGTCGACCAGGAGTTCACCTGCACCGCCGGGAACCGGGTGATGGGCCTGCCGAAGACGGTCGAGGACCTGGACGTGGAACTGGGCGAGGACCGGGTCGCCTTCCGGCTCCGGCACGACGGTGAGGTGGCGCTGATGGTCTCGATGCCGAGGGTGCCGCCGATGGGGGAGCCGACACCGGAGACGACGATCACGTACTCCTATCTGGATGGGGTCCCGACGCGCATCCCGCTGACGATCGACCTGCCGACCGGACTGGTCGACCCCGCCGACGTCATCGTCGACCTGGGCGTCGGCCCGATCGCCGAGGA
>SXMI01000095.1 GCA_005777415.1 Actinomycetota bacterium
GGACGGTCGGCCTTCGCGACGAGTGGGCCAACATCCAGAAGCGACGGGGCTGACCCGCCGGGCGGCAGAACAACCAGGGGGACGAGTGCACGACGACCGCAACATCACCGAGGCCCGCATCGACCGGGTGTTCAACGAGCGGGTCCGCGGGCTGCAGTTCGGCCCGTCGCTGGACCTCGACGTCACGGCCTGGGAGGTTCCGGGAGAGCCGGTGCCGGTGACCGAGGCGTTGGACGCGACCTTCGAGCCCTTCACCATCGGCGGCCCCTTCGCCCGGCCCTGGGGCACCACCTGGTTCCGGCTGGAGGCGACGATCCCCGAGGCCTGGGCGGGCGAGCACGTGCAGATCGAGATCCACCTGGCCTACTCGGACATGCCCGGGTTCACCTCGGAGGGCCTCCTCTGGCGGCGGGTCACCGGTGACGACGGCACCGGTGATGGCGAGTGGGTCCCGTGGCGCGGGATCCACCCTGCGGCGCACCATGTCACCGTGGCCGCTTCCGCCGCGGGCGGTGAACGCATCGAGCTCCTCCTCGAGGCCGCGTCGAACCCGTCGATCATCGAGGGTCGACCCGATCGGAACAGCGATCTCGACACGGCCGGGACCTCGCCGATCCACCGGCTCGCCGCCGCTCGACTCGTCGTCCGTGACGACGAGTTGCACGCACTGGTCCACGACGTGCTCGTGGTCCGCAACCTGATGCGGCAGCTGACCCTGGAGAACCCGCAGCGACACGAACTGCTGCGGGCGCTGGAGGCGGCGATCGAGGCGGTCGACCTCGAGGACGTGGCCGGGTCCGCTGCGGCTGCACGTGCCGCACTGGCCCCGGTGCTGGCGCGACCGGCGACGGCCTCGGCCCCCCGGGTGTCCGCAGTCGGCCACGCCCACATGGACACGGCGTGGCTGTGGCCGCTGCGGGAGACCCACCGGAAGTGCGCCCGGACGTTCTCGAACGTGCTCGCCCTCATGGACGAGTTCGACGACTTCGTGTTCTGTTGCAGCCAGGCGGCGCAGTACGAGTGGATGCTCGAGGAGTACCCGAGCGTCTTCGAGGGCATCCGACGGCGAGTGGCCGACGGCCGGTGGATCCCGGTCGGAGGCATGTGGGTCGAGGCCGACACGAACCTGGCGGGCGGCGAGGCGCTGCTCCGGCAGTTCACCCACGGTCAGCGGTTCTTCCGGGAGCACTTCGATCTCGAGTGCACCGAGGTCTGGATCCCGGACGTGTTCGGCTACCCGGCGTCGCTGCCGGGGATCATGGCCCACGCCGGACTCCACCGGTTCCTCACCCAGAAGCTGTCCTGGAACCAGACGAACCGGTTCCCCCACCAGACCTTCTGGTGGGAGGGGATCGACGGGTCGACGGTCTTCACGCACTTCCCGCCGGTCGAGACCTACAACGCCACCTTCGCGGCCAACGAACTGATGGTCTCGGTGCGCAACCACGCGGAACGGGGCCGGGCGTCGCGCAGCCTGATGCCGTTCGGCTGGGGCGACGGCGGTGGTGGCCCCAGCCCGGACCAGTTGGAGACCTACGTCCGGTCGCGCGACCTCGAAGGGTTCCCGAGGCTCGAGATGGCCTCGCCCGAGGCGTTCTTCGACGCCGCGATCGAGGAGTACCCGGATGCGCCGCGGTGGGTGGGGGAGCTGTACCTCGAGATGCACCGGGGCACGCTGACGAGTCAGGTCGGGACGAAGCTGGGCAACCGGCGGTGCGAGCTGCTGCTGCGTGAGGCCGAGCTCTGGTGGACCACGGTCGTGGCCTCGGGCGGATCCGTCGGCGATTACCCGGCCGAGCAGCTCGATCGGCTGTGGAAGGTCGTCCTGATGCACCAGTTCCACGACATCCTGCCCGGGAGCTCGATCGGTTGGGTCCACCGCGAGGCGGAGGCGACCTACGCCGCGGTGGCTGCGGAGCTCGAGGAGGTCATCGCCGGGGCGTTGGGCCGTCTCGCGGGCGGCCCGGGAGTCGCCAACGCGGCGCCGCACGACCGCGACGAGGTGGTCGTGGTCCCGGCGTCGACGCCCGGTCTGGACGTCGGCATGGTCCAGGCCCTCGCCGATGGGAACCTGGCGGTCCGACTCGCGGCACCGGCAGATGGTGTGGCGGCGTTGGTGCCGCTGGACCCGGTCGGCACCGTCTCGGTCGAACGAGGCCCCGTCGGACTGGTGATCGGCAACGGGCTGGTCACCGCCGTGCTGGACGACGCAGGACTGCTGGCGTCGTTCGTCGACGAGCGGACGGGCCGGGAGCTCGTCCCCGAGGGCGAGCGGGGCAACCGGCTGGAGATCCATCCGGACTTCCCCAATGCGTTCGACGCCTGGGACATCGAGCACTTCAACCGCCGGAAGGTGACCGTGCTCGACGGGCCGGCGGAGATCGAGGTGCTCGACGAGGGTCCGGTGCTGGCGAGGGTCCGCGTGACCCGGTCGTTCCGGTCCTCCACGGCGGTGCAGATGGTGGAGCTCCGGGCGGGCTCACCGCGACTGGACGTGCACCTCGAGGTCGACTGGGCCGAACAGGAGCAGCTCCTGCAGGTCGCGTTCCCCCTCGACGTGAACGTGACCGACATGACCCGGGAGATCCAGTTCGGACACCTCCGCACGCCCGTCCACACGAACACGAGCTGGGACTTCGCCCGGTTCGAGGTCTGCGCGCACCGGTGGGTCGACGTGTCGGAACCCGGGGCCGGCCTGGCGCTGCTCAACGATGCGAAGTACGGGCACCACGCCGAGCGGATCCGGAGCGCGGCCGACGAGCCGATCACCGTGCTCTACCAGACGCTGCTCCGGGGCGCGCTGTACCCGGACCCCCGTCAGGACCAGGGCGTCCACCGGTGCACGTACTCGCTGCTGCCGCACGCCGGTGACCTGCGGGCGGCCGGCGTGATCGATGAGGGGTACCGGCTCAACCTGCCCGTCCGCGTCCTGGCGGGAGGAACCGCACATGGATCGGTGCGCCCGGTGGTGACGGTCGACCACCCGGCGGTCGTGGTCGAGGCGGTCAAGCTGGCCGACGACGGTTCGGGCGACGTGGTCGTCCGGCTCTACGAGTCGCACGGTGGACAGGCCGAGGTCACGCTCACCCCGGGGTTCGGGGTGCTCGACGTCGTGGCCACCGACGCGCACGAACGTGTGGACGCGGCGTCGGCCGGTCCGACGTTGGTCCGCAGCGGCGACGACGTCGCACTGAGGCTCCGACCGTTCCAGATCGTCACCCTGCGCTTCACGCGTTCCTGATCCGTCTCGGCCTGAACCTGCGAGGATCCGCCCGAGGTCCGGGGTCGGACCCCGGGCCGGCACTAGGTTCGCCTCGTGTCGAGCGAGGACGGAACGGCCGGCAGCGGATCGGCCGGCAGCGGATCGGGGCGCCACCGGCCGGTGATCGCCGCCATCGCCGGCTGGCTGGCCAGCGCCGATCAGGCGCCCGTCGACGCACCGCCGGCCTACCGCCGGTACATGGATCGCGCCGAGATCCCGATCGACATCCTCACGCTCTGCACGATCTGGCTGGTGGTCCTGCCCTTCATCGGTTCGTTCCGCGGCAGTGACTCGGTGTGGTTCGCCGCCCGGGGCCTGCTCTCGCTCGTGTACCTGTGCGACCTCGTGATCCGGACCCGACTCTCCGGGCAGCACCGGAGCTACGTCTTCCACCATCCGATCGCCCTGGCGTCGGTGGTGCTCCCGCCGATCCGGATCTTCCTCAGCGTGCGGCTGTTCCGACGGCTCTTCCGGCGGGGCAACCTGGTGAACTTCCTGGTCGTCGCCGCGCTGCTGGTCCTGAACGGGGCGATCATCGTGTGGGCGTTCGAGCGGACCGCCCCGGGCGCCACCATCACGACGCCGGGCAATGCGATCTGGTGGGCGATCGTGACGGTGACCACGGTCGGCTACGGCGACTACGTGCCCATCACCACCGGCGGGAAGGTCACGGCGAGCGCCGTGCTGATGCTCGGCATCGTCACGATCGCCGTGGTGACCGCCACGGTCGCGTCCAGGTTCCGGGAGCAGGCGAGCGAGGGTACGGCCGACACCGATGATGATGTCCCGGTCGCCGATGCTCCCGACCGGTCCGGGGCGGTGGATCTCGACGACCTGGTCGCGCTGCGCGACCGGCTCGACGAGCTGATCCGGATCCGCTCGGACTCCGACTGAGGCGTGAACGGTTGCGGCGGGGGAGTCCGGCCGGTCAGGACCCCTCGGGCACGACCCGGGTTCCGGGGAAATCGGGCTGGGTGCGCCAGCGCTCGAGGTGGTCGACGTAGTCCACCAGGCTGCCGGTGTAGGTCAGGTTCCGTCGGGCCTTCGGGTTGTTGCCCTGCTCGCTGTTGTAGTAGCCGGGCGTGCAGCTGATCGAGTAGCCGGCGATCTTCATGGCCTCGCCGATCAGGACCCCGTGCCACTCCTCCTCGGCCTCCGGAGTGGCCTCGATGGTCCGGATGCCCTGGTCGATGCACGAGGAGATGATCCACGACACGTGGTTGGCCGACTCGGAGAGGAAGTGGAGGAAGTTCGTCCCGAACCCGGCCTGGACGATGCTGATCATGCACATGTTCGGGAACTCGGCCGACAGCACGCCGTGGAGCGTGTGGGCGCCGTCGTGCCAGCGTTCGCTCATCGCCACGCCGCCGCGGCCGACGGGGTCGAAGCCCAGCCGCTGGTTGAGGTCGGTGGTCACCTCGAATCCGGAGGCGAAGATGAGGACGTCGAGGGGGTACTCGGTTCCATCGACGACCACGCCGCCGGGCGTCACCCGGTCCACCCCGCGCCCCTCGGTGTCGACGAGGTGCACGTTGTCCCGGTTGAACGCCGGCAGGTACTCGTCGTGGAAGCAGACGCGCTTGCAGTGCTTGCCGTACCAGGGCTTGAGCGCCTCGGCGGTCGCCGGGTCCTCGACGACCTCGTCGACCCGTCGCCGGATGGCCTCCATGGTCTCGAAGTCCGAGCGCTCGAGCTCCTCGACCTGCTCGGGGGTCGACCCGGCCGACTGGGTGTCGTCCCACATCACCTCGGTCCAGCCGTCGGCGACCAGGTTCCGGTCCGGGTGCTTGCCGGTGACGGCCTCGGTGAAGTTGCGGATGCGTTCGGCCTGCCACCCCGGTTGCAGGCTCCGGAACCACTCCTCGTCGGTCGGCCCGTTGTTGCGGACGCCGACCGCCGACGGGGTGCGCTGGAAGACGTAGACCTCCTGGGCCGCTCGGCCCAGCTGCGGGACGACCTGCACCGAGGTGGCACCGGTCCCAATGATGCCCACCCGCTTGCCGGACAGCCGGTCCATGGGTTCGGTCGGTCCGCCGCCGGTCACCGCGTAGTCCCAACGGCTGGTGTGGAACGTGTCCCCGGCGAAGTCCTCGATGCCGGGGATGCCCGGGAGCTTGGCCTTGGAGAGGATCCCGCCGGCGGTGACGAGGAACCGTCCCCGGAGCCGGTCCCCCCGCGAGGTGTGGACCACCCACCGGCCCAGGTCCTCGTCCCAGGTGGCGGTGTCGACCTCGGTCTGGAAGAGGGCCTTCGGGTACAGGCCGAAGTGCTCGCCGATGCGCTGGCTGTAGGCGAAGATCTCGGCGGCACCGGCGTACTTCATGGACGGCATGTAGCCCGTCTCCTCCAACAGCGGGAGGTAGGTGTACGACTCGAC
>SXMI01000096.1 GCA_005777415.1 Actinomycetota bacterium
CGTGGTCGATGTGGGCGATGATCGAGAGGTTGCGGATGCGGGAGAGTTCGCTCACAGGCCTGCTGGGTCGGTCGGCACGGGGCCGGGGAGACCACAGTCTGCCCGCAACCGGCGGGTCGACCGAACCGGCCCGCCGAGGACGCGGACCTGACGTCGGGGGCGTGACCCGCTACGCTCTCCGGGCCGAGGCACCGGCCGTGACCGGTCGACGACGAGACGCAGGACTGACGACGTGGCGAACATCAAGAGCCAGATCAAGCGGAACCGCCAGAACGAGGCGGCACGGCTGCGCAACCGCGCCGTGCGCTCCGAGCTGAAGACCCGGATCAAGCAGGCCGAGGCCGCCACCGGTGACGACGCCGACGAACTGGTCCGTCTCGCCGTCAAGCGCATCGACCAGGCCGCCGCCAAGGGCGTCCTGCACCGCAACACCGCCGCCCGTCGCAAGTCGCGGCTGATGCGGCGCCTCGGCACCGACGCCTGAGGCGGTCGCCTCAGCGGCGGTGCGCCGCCAGTCGGGCCACGAGCACCTCGAGCACGCTCTCTGCGGGCTGCGCCGTCCGACCACGCAGATCCACGTCGGCGGCCGCCACCAGCCGCAGCCCGCGACGGATGCCGTTGGGACCCAGCCGCCCGGCGCTCGCCAGCGCCTTCTTGGCCGGGAAGGTCGAACCCTTCAGCCCGAGCAGGGCCGCAGCCGCACGCTCGTCCCGGGCACCGCTGCCCTCGAGTCGGGCCAGCTTCTCGTAGTGGGACTGCAGCGTGGCCAGGACCTGGAGCGGATGGCGGCCGCCACCCACGACCATCCGGCGGACGTTGCCGACCGCGGCCGGGACGTCGCCACGGTCGATCGCGTCGGTGAGCTCCCAGGGCGGCACCCCGCCGGCCTCACCGAGGAAGGGTTCGATCTCGTCGAGGTCCAGCGGCCCGGCTCCGGCACCGAAGACCGCCCGGAGCTGGGCCAGCACGTCCCGGACCCTGGCCACGTCCTCACCGAGACGGCCCACCAGGTCCGACTCGGCGCGGCGGGTGAGGGTGATCCCCGAGGCGGCGATCTGCTCCCCCACCCAGGCCGTCGCCCCCTTGCCCTTGGGTGGGTCGCAGACCGTGACCGTCCCCCCGGCCTCGGTCACCGCCCCGACCAGGGTGGTGAGCGGGTCGGACTTGCGGCGTGAACCCGGCCCCGTGCCCTCCCAGACCAGGATGAGACTCACGTCCTCGGCCAGGTCGGCGATGGCGGCCAGCAGCGGGGCCAGGTCGTCGGTCCCGAACCGCTGGAGGTCTCGGGCCACCACGACCCGGTCGCCGAACATCGAGATGGTGCCGCAGGACATGGCCACGTCGCCGGGCTGGTAGTCCTCGCCGCGGTAGTCGTCGAGCACCTCGCTGCGTTCGGCCCCGTCCAGGGCGGCGTCGACTGCGTGGCCCACGGCGTCGCCGAGCAGACCCGGGTCCGACCCCCGGAACAGCGCCAACCTGCGGGTCACGACCCGGCCCCCTCGTACTCGAGTCGGAGGGCGGCGATGACCGACAGCACCCGCCGCGCCTCGACGGGGTCGTCGGTCAGCACCACCGCGGGCCGCGACGCCGGGTCGGTCGCGGCGTCGGCCAGGAGGACCGCGCCGACGAGGTCGGCCAGCCGGTCCTCCGGGTCGCCCGGGTCGCCCGCCGACGCGCCAACCCGCAGGTCGAGCAGCGGGTCCAGGTCCCGGGCGACGGTTCCGCCGGGCGTCCCGACCACCGCCCCGTCGGGCCCCACCACCAGGTCCACCGCGGAACCCGCGGGCGTACCACCGAGCCGGGCCCAGGTGGATTCGTCCACGGCCACGAGCGGAGGAGCGGGAGGAGCGGTCGCCACGCCGGCGACGCTACCGCCCGACCGTGACGCCCTCCGGACGGAACTGCTCGACCACGGCCGTCGCAGCGGCCGAGCCATCGGGCGCCTCGACCCGGTCGATGCGATGGGCACCGACCATCCAGAGCCCCTCGAGGACGTCGAGCGGATCGGCCCCGGCGGCCAGCCGGAGGGAGCGTTCGCCCCCGGGGTCGACCTGCAGGACGGCCCCGCCGGCCAACCGGTGGACACCGGCGCCGAGCGGGGCGGGCACGATGGCCAGCACCGCCAGGACGGCGCCGGCCACTCCCGGGACGACCCGCAGCGCGGAATCGGCGCGGCAACCGGCGCCACTGTCGGCCCAGCGATCGGCCCGGCGGGTCGGCAGCCGGAGCGCGGCGACCACCAGCGCCGCACCGACCAGCACGGCGGCTGCCCGGGCCCCGTCGACCGGCCCGACCGGCACCCGGCTGCACCAGGTGGCGACCCGGTCGATCCACTCGACGAGGAGCCCGACGGGCCAGACCAGGACGCGACCGACCGAGGGGTGCACCAGGCCGGCCACCAGGCCCGCCGGCGGCCCGGCCACGACCACGATCCCGGCCACCGGGACGGCGAGGACGTTGGCGATGAGGCCGACCACCGGCACCGACCCGAAGGTCAGCACCTGGACCGGCAGCGTCGCCAGGGTCGCCGCCACGCTGGCGCCCAGGACCTCGCGCCACCAGCGCGGCCCCCGCAGGCCGGCGGCGATCGGGGCGCCGGCGAGCGTCAGGCCGATCGTCGCCGCCACCGAGAGCTGGAAGCCGACCGAGTGGACCAGCATCGGGTCCACCAGGACCAGCACGAGCACCGTCGCCGCCACCGCACGCAGGCCGTCGAGGGGACGGCCCGACGATGCCGCCACGAGCGCGATGACGGCCATGGTCGCCGCCCGCAGGACCGAGGGCTCGGCACGGGTCACCAGGACGAAGGCCGCCACGACGGCACTGCCTGCCAGCCACCGCCAACGCAGGGGTAGGCGACGCAGGGCGGGGCCGACGGCCACGATCGTCAAGGCGACGTTCTGGCCGGACACGGCCAGGAGGTGCCCCAGCCCCGAGGCCCGGAACCGGAATCGGTCCAGGTCCTCCTGCCCGCGGTCGTCACCGATGACCAGGCCGAGGGCCAGCGAGGCGGTCCGTTCGTCCAGGCCGGCCAGACCGTCCTGCAACGTACGGCGCGTGGCGTTGGCCGCACGCATCCAGGGTGGCGCCGCCGGGCCGGGAGTCGCCCCGTCGACACGGAGCGCCCCGACCAGGTGACGGCTCCGGCGCCACCCCAGTGGGGCCCGATCGAGCGTGTCGAGCCGACCGGCGACCCGGACGTGGTCGCCGGCGAGGAGGTCGGCGACCAGTGGCGACAGCGCCCCGGGGAACTGCGCCAGGAACCGGCGACCCTCGTGGCGGACGACGACCCGGACACCGGCCGCCGAGGTCGTCGGGTCGTCGGCGAGCTGCACGACGGCATCGATGCGGACACCCGGTTGCACCCCGGCGTCGACCGGACGGCGTTCGGCCGCGGCGCGTACCCCGGCCAGGAGGGCCACGGACACCACCGCGACGGCCACCGCCACCACGGAGCGGACCGACACGCGCCTCCGGCTCGCAAGCAGGCCGGCCACGAGCACCGCCACGAACGCGAGTGCGACGACGCTCCAGCCGAGCGGGCCGTGGGCGGCGGCGGCAGCAGCGGCCGCCGCGCAGAGGACGAGCGCACCCGTCCTCACCCGACCGTGACCAGGTCGCGGATGGCCTCGAGCTTCGCGTCGCCGATCCCCCGGACGTCGAGCAGGCCGTCGACGGACCGGAAGGGTCCCGTCGTGTCCCGATGGTCCACGATGGCCGCCGCCGTGGACGGGCCGATGCCGGGCAGGCCATCGAGCTCCTCGGCGCTGGCGACGTTGACGTCGAGCGGCACGGAGGGGCCGCTCGAGGGGTCACTCGACGAACCGGTCGCCGCCCCCGGAGCAGGTCGGGCGGCACCCGGGGACGAGAACACCTCGCTCGGCGGTTCCTGCCCGACGATCGGCACCACCAGGCGCTGGCCGTCGACCAGCTCGGCGGCCAGGTTGACCCGGGCGCTGTCGGCGAGCGGCACCAGACCACCCGCCAGCTCCACGGCGTCCACGGCCCGGGCGCCGGCGGGCAGCCGCAGAACCCCCGGACGCAGCACCCCACCGACGACGTGGACGACGAGCTCACCGCCATCACCGGGTCCGGTTCCCGAGTCACCGTCGACCGGACTCGCGGCCACCGCCCCACCGGTCGCCGAGTGGTCGGCGCCGGTGCCACCGGATCCCGGGCCGCCGGTGCTCGACGGGGCCGGGGTCGTGGTGACATCCGCCCGGGGCAGGGTCTGCTCGGCGGGCCGGGGACGACGGAGCTGCCACCACCACGGGGCCGACGCGAGCAGGACCACCACGACGACGACGGCCACCACGCGACGGTCCGGCGGCCAGCGGAACCCGGTCGGGCCGCCCGATGACCGGGCGGACCCGGCGCCACCGGCCCGCCGGACGAGCTGGTCGAGGGCCGCCTCCTGCGAACCACGCAGATCGGCTGCATCCCGGGCGGACCCGCGGGCGTGGCGGCTGGGATCGGGATCGTTCGGACCCGGTGGGGACACGACGCCTCGGAACGGCCTCGGGGACGCTGGGGGACGGCGTACCCGTCGAGGCCACCGACCGCGTGGGTCCGGCGGAGCACCCGAGCCTAGGTGGCCGTCCCGGGCGGCCCGGTGGCGCACCGCCGGGCCGCGGGGCCCGTGTTCCGGGCCCGCAGGGACGGCCCCCGCTTCAGAAGAGCCGGGCCGAGAGCTGGCGGCGCCACTCGGTGCGGTCGGCCTCGTCGAGCAGTTCGAGCAGGTCGACGAACTCGCTCCGGGCCGACTCGTCCTCGGCGGCCCGGTCCAGGAGCGACTGCAGCCGGTCGGTGATCTCAGCGCCGTCGGGGCGGTGACCGACGCGGGCCAGTGCGGCGATCCGGCGGGTCTCCGGGGACTCGGGGATCCGCTCCAGCACGGCGAGCGCCTCGTCGCCGCGCCCGTCGGCCACGAGCAGGTCGGCGAGCGCGAGCACCACCCGGGTCTCACCCCCGTCGAGCTCGAGCGCTGCACGTAGGGAGTCCTCGTCACCGGCGGCGAGCAGTCGATCGACCTCGCTCGGTTCCCCCGGTCCGCTGATGCGGGCCACGAACTCCCGGACCTGGGCCTCGGGGAGCGCACCCAGGAAGCTGTCGGCCACGGCGCCGTCCCGGATGGCGTAGACGGCCGGGATCGACTGCACCTGGAACTGCTGGGCGACCCGCGGGTTGGCGTCGACGTCGACCTTGGCCAGTTCCACGGCGCCCTCGGTCTCGGCCACGACCCGCTCCAGGATCGGCCCCAGCGTCCGGCACGGCCCGCACCACTCCGCCCACAGGTCGACCACCACCGGCACCTGGTGGGATCGCTCGATCACCGCGGTCCCGAAGGTCGCATCGGTCACGTCGGCCACGGGTCACCTCTCCTTCGTCGGGTCCTCCGTCGGGTTGCCGGTCGACTCTACCGGCGGTGGCCGGACGGCCCCACGAAGGCACTAGCGTGACGCCGGCCACCCGTCCGGGTGGAGCCGCCACGACGAGGAGCCTGCGTGTCCGAATCCGGACGCACACCCGAGGGGATCGACGCCGAGGGCGTGACCGCATGGTTCGCCCGCACCGTGCCGCTCGCCACGCCGCCGCTGCGCTTCGAGCTGATCGCCGGGGGCCACTCGAACCTCACCTACGCCGTGACCGACGCCGACGGCACCCGCTGGGTCCTGCGACGGCCGCCGCTCGGCCAGGTGCTCGCCACCGCCCACGACGTGGCCCGTGAGCACCGGATCATCTCCGCCCTCGGGCCCACTGCGGTGCCGGTCCCACCGGCGGTCGGACTGTGCGAGGACCCGGCGGTGAACGGCGCGCCGTTCTACGTCATGGACTTCGTGGACGGGCACGTCGTGCGCTCACCGGCCGAGGCGGAGCAGCTCGACGTCGCGGCCCGGCGCCGGTCCGGCGAGTCGCTCGTCGACGTCCTGGCGGCGATCCACGGGGTGGACCTCGACGAGGTCGGCCTGGCCGATCTGGGACGCCATGGCGAGTACGTCCCGCGGCAGCTCCGCCGCTGGTACGGGCAGTTCCAGCAGTCCGAGGAGCAGGTCCCGGGTGGGCTCGGCCTCCGGGCGGTCCACGAGATCCACGACGCCCTGGCGGCCCATGTCCCCGAACCACAGGGC
>SXMI01000097.1 GCA_005777415.1 Actinomycetota bacterium
ACTCATCGCCGTCGAGCACGGCCTTGGTGGCCACGTTGGCGAGGTCGGAGCCGGCGTTGGGTTCGGAGTACCCCTGACACCAGAAGTCGGTCCCCGCCACGATCCCCGGGAGGAACCGCTGCTGCAGTTCCGGTGCAGCGAAGTGGATCAGCGTCGGCCCGAGCAGTCCCTCGCCCACCAGTCCGGCCCGACCCGGGCCCCCGGCGCGGGCGTACTCCTCGTGGAACGCGACCTCGAGTTCGAGCGGCACCCCGCGCCCGCCGTGCTCCACGGGCCAGCCGACGCAGGTCCACCCGCCCGATGCCAGCTCTCGCTCCCAGGCCATCCGGTCCTCGACGAAGGCGTGCTCGTCCCCCGGGCCGCCGCGGTGCGCCAGGTGGGCGAAGTCGCCGGTCAGGTGTTCCGCCATCCAGTCGCGCACGGACTCGCGGAACTCGGCCTCGACGGACGGGTCGGCCCCAGCGGCGCCATCGTCCAGGCCGGTCTCGTGGTCCAGTTCAGGGGCGGTCGATCCCACGGCGTCAAGGTACCCCGAACCTGACGGGGCGTCAGAAGCGGGGATCGGCGCCGCCTCCGACCTGCGTCCGTGCCCTCCCGGCCGCCACCTAGGGTGTCGGTCCTCGCAGCGGGAAGCCGTCGCGGAACCGGAACGCAGGAGGCGGGTTGGCAGAGCGACTGGATCGCCGGGTGGCGGTGCTGCTCGCCGTCTGCACCGTGTTGGCCGTGGCGCTCGTGGCGGCCGTCGTGCTGCTGGTCCGGTCGGGATCGACCACCGATGAGGCCGTCGCCGAGTCGTCGACCACGCCGACTTCGACGAGCCCGGAGGGCTCGACGACCACCGCGGCCGTGCGCCGGCCCGAGGCACCCGTCGGAGCCGGCCGGGTTGAGGACGGTGTGCGGATCCAGTTGGGCACCATCTCCGAGGGCATCGTCCAGCGGCCCTACACGGTGTTCTCGCCGGCGGATGCGGTGTTCTCGCCGGCGGATGCGGGGACCGACGAGCGGTTGCCCGTGGTGCTCGTCCTCCACGGGCTGGGAGTGACCAGCCAGGCCATCTCCCGCGAAGCGGACTGGCGGGGTGCGGTGGCCGCCGACCGCTTCGTGGCCGTGTTCCCCCAGGGGGTCCTCGACTCCTGGAACGCCGGGCCCTGCTGCCCACCGGCGAAGGCGCTCGGCACCGATGATGTCGACTTCCTGACCCGCGTGCTCGATCAGGTGCAGGCCCGGCCGGAGGTGGACCCCGACCGGACCTATGTGACCGGGTTCTCGAACGGGGGCATCATGGCCTACACGTTCGCGTGTGCCCGTCCGGGTCGGGTGACGGCGATCGTTCCGATCGCCGGGTCCAACCTGTCGGGGTGCGACCCGAAGGAGCCGGTCAGCCTCCTGCACCTGCACGGAGACCCCGACTTCGTGGTGCCGTTCAACGGAGAACCCACGTTGAGCCAGTTGGTGAGCGGGGTGCCGTTCCCGCCGGTACCGGGCACGATCGTGGACTGGGCAGTCGCCGACGGTTGCAACCTCGTGCCGGCGGTGAGCGGATCCGGTGGGGTCACCCGGTCGACCTGGTCGGGCTGTCCCGCCGGCGTCAGCGTGGAGCTGCTGACCTACCCGGGCAACGAGCACTCGTGGCCGGATGGTCCCGTCGACGGTCTGGACCAGGTCCTCCGCTTCTTCGGGATCCGCAGGTGAGGTTCCGGCGCGTGCCAGCGCAGGAGGTCCTGCTCCGGGAACTCACGCGATCGGGGTGACCGGGGCCGGTGTGCGGCGGCGCCCGACCTGCGATCGAGCGGACTCGCCCCGGGTCCGGCCGTGTTCGGCCACGGCCCGTCGGAGCTGGGCCGGACGGTCCGAACCGGGAGCGAGCAACTGGTGTGCTGCGAGGAAGCGCAGGTAGGTCACGAGGGTGGAGCGGACCACGGTGGGCGGTGGCGGACCGACGCCGTTCGCCCGGCACCAGCCGAGCACGCCCTCCCACAGCAGTCCGGCGATCCGGCCGGTCGTCCAGCGCTCCGGCGCCGTGGACGGAGCGCGGCCGTCGATGCTGCCGAGCACCGCCGCCAGGGCGTCGCGATCGACGGGTGTGCCTTGGGTGAGTGACCAGGCGGCGACCTCTCGCCGACGGGAGCGGAGATGGTGGCTGACCGGGACCGCGTGGGCCCGACGGACGGAGGCGGAGGAAGAGGTGGAGGTGCGGCGATGTGTCATGCGGGCATCCTGCCCGGCGGGTGTGACAGCCACCCGAACACGCGTTCCCCCGCACCCCCTGACCGGACGGCTCCCGGCCCCCCCGGGGGGCCGCTCAGGGCAGGACCGGCGCCGCGTCCAGGTAGTCGTCGAGCAGCGCCGGCCGCAGCCCGGCCGCCTCGATCTCACGGAGCAGCGTCTGGAGGTCCTGGGTGAGGTGGTCGTTGAAGTGCATCAGGATGATCTCACCGCGCCGCAGGGGTGCCTCCTGCAGTCGCAGCGTGCCGCTGTCGTAGGTGGCCGACCACCAGAGCACCGCCTTGAGCCCGCAGCTCTGGGCGGCGACCAGCGTGTTCGTGTCGTAGTTCCCGTAGGGCGGCCGGAAGTACCTGGGCCGCTCGCCGTAGTCCCGTTCGTAGGAGTCGACCGGCCCGCACACCTCCTCGGTCTGGAAGTCCAGGGACTTCCCGCGCAGGCTGGTGTGGGTGATCGAGTGGGCCTGGACCGTCGCTCCGAGACTCTGGAGCTCCTGGAAGTAGGCGACGCCGTCGCCACCGGTGTACCGCTCCGTCAGGAACATCGTGATGGGGATGCCGCTCGACCGGAGGTACTCGACCAGCTCCGGTCGCCGGATGCCGCCGTCGTCGACCGTGATGAACACGACGGGGTCGAAGGTGCCGATCCGGAAGACCACCGGAACCGGCTTCCCCTTGGCCTCGAGCGGGCCGACGATCACGCTGGGCAGTGGGGTCGTGGTCGGCACGGGCTCGGTGGTCGGCGGTCCGGTCGTCGGCGGTCCGGTCGTCGACGGTCCGGCGGTCGCCGCAGGGTCCGCCTCGGTGAGACGGGTCGACTCGACATCGGTCGGCCCGGCCACCCCGTCGACCCGATCGGAGTCGGTCCGCAACGTCCAGATCGACACCGCAACCGCCACGACGGCGACCACGATCAGGGCGACTCCCCCTCGGCGGTTTCGTGAGCGATGCCGCCGTCGACGACGAACCACAGGGCGTACTTCGACGTCGGTCACCCGCTGATCGTACCGGCCCAGAGGGCCGATGCCGCGGAGGTCGCCGGCCGGTTCGACGGCACCCGCCGGGCGCCGATGGGAGCGACCTCCGGGTCAGCCCGTGAAGGCCAGCGACGCCGAGGACGAGCCGCCGAGTCCGCTCGAGGAGAGCTCCTGAATGCCCCCAACGTCCGTCCCGGGACTCCCGGCGACCACCACGTCGACGATGGCCTGCGAGCAGATGCCCGTGGGCGTCTCGCCGCTGGTCTCGACGCTCGTGCTGGGTGCGGAGGAGAACAGGTCACTCAGGAGCTGGGTCGCCGCCGTGGCGAATCCGGGCTTCTGGATCTCGAGCTTCACCTGCTCGATCTTCTTGTCGAAGGCGAGCGAGATGTTGCCGGCGCCGAGTGCGACGTCGACCTCGAGTTGGAGGGCGTCGATCTGGGCCTGGATCTGCTCCGGGGTCAGGGCGGGGGCTCCACCACCGCCACCTTCACCGCCCTCGTCCTCGCCGCCGAGCGAGCCGGCCAGCGCGAGCGCCTTGGTCTTGAGCTCCTGCGGGAAGATCGAGAACCAGGTGCCACCCCTGATCTTCTGATTGTCCTTCAGTTCCTTCTCGGCGAGCGCCCCGACGAACTCGACCCGGTAGCGGTCCTTGCCGGGCGGGTCGTTGGCGGCGTCACGGGTGACCACGACGTTGCCCGGTCCGATCCCCGGTGTGAGCTCGAGGGCGGTCTGGACCTCGGCGGCCGAGGGCATCTCGTGCGGGGCGAAGATGAAGTTGTTCGCCTGCAGCTCCCACGGTGAGGGGTCCTGCGGCGGGTCGGTCACCGGCGGGAGAGCCGGGAACGGCAACAGCGGGGGCAGCATCGACACGACCGGCGACTCGGCCGCGCCGAACTTCAGCGTGAAGCCGATGCCCTTCTTCACGACGTTGGTCGTGGAGTCGATGTCGATGATCTGCACCTCGTTGACCCCGGGCAGCGACCCGGCGCACACCTCGCAGGTGATCGACGTGGTGCTCCCGGCGGCGCCGGCGGTGACCTCGAGCTTCCCGCCGACGATCACACCGGGACCCTCGAGCACCTTGAACGAGGACGGGTCGACCTCACGCAACACGCCCTTGTCATCCTTGGCGGCCTTGGTGAACTGGCCGAGGATGTCGACGCTCACCTTCTCGTTGGGCTGGGCCTTGACCTCGATCGGCTGGGTGATGTCGGGGGAGCCGGGGATCTTGACCGTCGAGGTGAACGCCGTGCCGGGCACCGAGCACTTCACGTTCACGGTCTGCACACCGGCGACGACCACCTTGATGGTGAACGAGGTCTCGGCCACCGTCACCTTGATCACGCCGCCCTTGCCGATCCCGGTGAAGGCGCCGTCGAAGGGGCCGTACGAGACGGTGGCGGGCTGACCGGCCGTGACCGGGAGATCCTGGGCAGGCAGGGCCGGGCTGACGAGCGACTTGGTCTCGGTCGGGCCGTTCACCGCCAGGGCGAACTTGAGGTTGCTGACGTTGACCGAGGAGATGCTCGGGGGGATCCCGGCGGTGGTGTTGCCGTCCAACGTCACGGAGAAGCCGTACTTGATCGGCACGTCCGCCTGCTCGGGCTGCAGCGTCGTCGGGGCGTCGACCGTGATGTTGATCGGGAGCGCGATCTGACCGGACGGGTCGAGGACCTTGACCAAGGCCTCGGAGGCAGCATCGGCGGCCACGCACGTGGCGCCGAGCGTCTTGGTCACCGGTGCCGCCCCGGTCGGCGACTGACCCGCCACGACCATGACGGCTCCGACGAGGCACGCCACCGCGGCGACCCGAGCCGTCTTGCTTCGAACGATGTTGGCGAACATGGCCACTCCCTTGTGCTCCGCCCAGCGGGTAGAGCGTAGGTGGCGCCCGTCACCATGTCCAAGGGTCGGGTACATCTACCCCAACCCCTCCGGCCCCGGTGGGGTCCGAGGTTGTCGCCGGCCCCGAGTACGGTCGCCGCGTGGACCTCGACCCGCTCCCCGAACCCGGCCGCCGGGAGCTCGGCTCCAGCGGCGTCGTCGTCGGCCCGATCTCCTACGGGTGCTGGCGTCTGGCCGGCACCGGACCGGGCGAGGCGCAGGCCAAGATCGAGACGGCGCTCGAGTGCGGGATGGACCTGGTCGACACCGCCGACATCTACGGGTTCGGTGGGCCGGACACCGATTTCGGTGACGCCGAGTCGCTCCTGGGTCGGGTGCTGGCGGCCTCCCCCGGACTCCGGGATCGCATGGTGCTGGCCACCAAGGGTGGCATCCGGCCCGGCGTCCCCTACGACCAGAGTGACGACCACCTGACCGCCGCCTGCGAGGCGTCGCTGCGTCGTCTCGGGGTCGACCACGTCGACCTCTACCAGGTGCACCGTCCGGACGTGCTCACCCACCCGGCCGATCTGGCGGCGACGCTCACCGGGCTGGTCGAGCGCGGGCTGACGCGGCTCGTCGGGGTGTCCAACCAGACGCCGGCGCAGACCCGGGCGTTGCAGGCCCACCTGGACCTCGAGCTCGCCACCACCCAGCCGGAGTGGAGTGCGCTGTGCCTCGACCCGCTCGTCGACGGCACGTTCGACCTGTGTGCCGAGACGGGCCTGACCCCGCTCGCCTGGTCGCCCCTGGCCGGCGGCCGACTCGTCGGTCCGGACCCGGACGAGCGTGCGGCACGCGTGGGCGCGGTGCTCGACGAACTGGCGGCCGCCCGGGGCGTCGACCGGGCGGCGGTGGCGCTGGCCTGGGCGATGGCACATCCGGTGGCCCCGGTCGTGATCATCGGGACCCAGCAGGTCGAGCGGATCCGCTCGCTCGCCGCCGCTGTCGACGTCCGACTGGACCGCAGCGAGTGGTACCGGGTCCTGGTCGCATCCCGGGGGGAGCCGCTGCCGTGACCGACCGACCCGCTCCCGCAACCCGTGGTCCGCTCGAGGTCGCGTGGTTCGCGGCGCTGTGCGACGACGACTACGAGTTCCTCGGGGTGCCCGACCCTGCGCTCGCCTCCAGCTTCGAGCACTGCGGGGACATCGCCCGGGCGGCGGACCGGCTCGGGTTCGACAACATCCTGCTGCCGTCGGGCTACGACCTGGGGATCGACAGCGTGGCGTTCGCGGCCGGGATCGCCCCGCAGGTCGCCGACATCGACCTGCTCCTCGCGGTCCGCTGCGCCGAGCAGTGGCCACCGCAGCTGGCCCGGCAGCTGGCCACGATCGACCGGATGCTGGGGCCGTCGAAGCGCCACCCGGACCGGGGACGGCTCTGCGTCAACATCATCTCCTCGGACCTGCCCGGCGCACCGCTGGAGAGTGAGCCCCGCTACCGCCGCACCGTCGAGGTGGCGACGATCGTCCGCTCGCTCCTGTCGGGCGAGCCGGTGGTGCACCACGGCGAGTTCTTCGACCTCGCGGTCGAGCCGCCCCGGGTCACCACGCTGAACGGGACCTGTCCGCCCTTCTACTTCGGGGGGCTGTCGGAGGCCGCTCGCGACGCCGCCGCCGAGATCGCCGACGTCTACCTGACCTGGCCCGACACGGTGGCGGCGACTGCGGAGGTCGTGGCGGACCTGCGGGCCCGGGCCGCAGCCCGGGGTCGCGACCTCCGGTTCGGGTTCCGGTGCCACGTGATCGTGCGGGACACCGAGGCCGAGGCGCGGGACGCCGCGGCCCGGCTGGTGTCCCGGTTGGACCCGGGGATCGGCGAGCAGATCCGGCGCCGATCGCTCGACTCCGGTTCGGCCGGCGTGGCCCGCCAGGCCGAGCTCCGATCCTCGGCCGATGCCGACGGTTTCGTCGAGGACCATCTCTGGACGGGGGTGGGTCGGGCGCGGAGCGGCGCCGGAGCGGCGATCGTCGGCGACCCCGATCAGGTGGTCGCCACGATGCTTCGGTACGTGCAGGTCGGCGTCGACTCGTTCATCCTCTCGGGCTACCCCCACCTGGGGGAGTGCGAGCGCGTGGCCCGCGACGTGCTGCCGTTTTTGCGGGCGGCCATCGCTGCGATCGACTGAGGCGTCGGGCCCCCGGGGACGCACCACCGCCGGACAGGTACCCTCGCCGGTGTGATCGTCGCGCTGGCCGCTGGGGCGCTGGTGCTCGCGGTGACGGCGCTGGCCGTCGCCGTGGTCGAGCGGCGCGCCCGGACGTCGACGAGCTCATCCGCCGCCCCACCCGCCGGTCCGGTGCCTGTGGCCGAACCCGTCGCGACACCGGACGAGGGACAGGCGATGCTCCGGGTGGCAACGGATCGGGCCGAGCGCGCCGAGCGACTCCTGGCGATCGGTGACGCCCTCGGTCGGGCCGTCGCAGGCGCCGAGTTCCACGAGGTGGTCGGCCGGTCGCTGGCCCGGGTCGCCCCGGGACGCTGGAGCGAGCTGCTCCTCGCCGATCCGACCGAGGGGCCCGTCGCTGCCGTGCGGTCGGTTGCCCGGTCGGCCGGACCCGCCGGGGAACTGGCGGGGTGTCCGGTGCCGACGATCGACCGCTGCCCGTCGGCCCGTCGGGCCCAGCCCCTGCTCGCCGGTTCGTCCACGGAGGTCGACGCCTGTCTGTGGCTCGCCGACCGACCGGGCGGGGACTGCTCGGCGCTCTGCGTCCCGGTGGCGGTCGACGCCCGGGTGGTGGGCGTCCTCCACGTCCTCGGCCCACCGGCCCACCCCGTTCCGGGCGACGAGGTCTCGGACGTCATCTGGCTGGCCGGACGAGTGGGGGAGCGACTCGGCGAGGCCGCGGGCCGTGACCGCGTCGAGGCTTTGCCGCCGGCCACTGATGCGGCACCGGCCGGCGCGGCGTTCGGGGGTGGCGCGTTCGTGGGCGGGACGGTCGGGACGGAGGCGGGTGGACCGCCGGCTGCGGTCGACCTGACCGACGCGTCGCTCGGCGGGCCGCCACCGCTCGACGTGCTGACCGGCCTACCGGGGCGGGCGACGCTGGTCCGGGCCATGGAGTCGCTCCGGTCGACCGGGACCCCGTTCGTGGTCGTCGCCGCCGACGTCGACGGTCTGGCCGCCGTGAACGCGCGCTCCGGTCACGCCGCCGGTGACGTGGTCGTGTCGGCGCTGGCCTCGGCGTTCGCCCGGGGGCTGGGTGTATCGGCGGTCGTCGCCCGGGTCGACGGCGCCACGCTGGCGGCCGCGTGCCCGGACCTGACGCTGGGACGTTCGGTGGAGGCGATCGAGCTGATCCGATCCGAGGTGCTCGACCTCGTGGCCGACGGCGACACCGTGGCGTTCACGTGTTCGTTCGGGATCACCCACTCGAGCGTCGCCGACGAGGTCGACGACCTCCTCCGGGTCGCTCGGGTCGGGCTCGAGCGCGCCCAGGAGCTGGGCGGTGACCAGATCGTCTATGCGGACCTGACGCTCGCCGACGAACCGCCCCAGTCGCCCGGCTGAGGGAGTCGGCCCCTGTCGGGGCGGCGGGGGAGCGGCCGGCTCACTGTCCGGTCGTGGACCAGTGCCAGGGCTCGGACGGCAGGTTGAACAGCCCGAACCGGGACGCGTTGGCGGACAGCCACCGGTAGCAGGCGGACCCACGGGAGTTGCAGTTCCGGAAGTCGATGGCCAGCCCCCGCTCGTGCATGGAGCTACCCGGTCGGGCCGTCGGGGGACTGCACGACGACGCCGACGCCTGGTAGATCGCATACGAGCTGGATCCGCAGTGCTGGCGCCGGAGCTCGATCTGTCGGGCCGAGTCCCGATAGCCGCTGCCGCTCAGCGGCACGCCGTCGGCTGCCGCCGCTCCGAGCAGAGCGGCGACGTTGCCGGCGATGCTCCGGTGCACCCGGATCCCGCCGGCGTCCACGATCTCGCCGCTCCCGGTGACGGGCGGCGGACTCACCGGAGCGCTCGGTGCTGCACCTGGGGAACCGGAACCGCTGAGCGCTTCCAGGCCCTGCGACGCCCGGGCCTCGTCGCGGGCCGTCTCGGCGGCGCGCTGGGCGGCGACCGCACGTGCGAGTTCCGACTCGCGGGCCGTGATGGCGTTGGCGAGCTCGGCGTCGACCGAGGCGAGCGACTGGGCCTCGGCCAGCGCGGCCTCGACCCGTGCCTCCACCTGGGCGGTGTACGCCTGCTGCTGGGACTGGGAGTCGGCGAGTTCCGACAGGCGGTCCGAGACGATCTGGCGCTGCTCCCGGGCCCGCTCGGCCGCCTCGGCCGCCAGCAGTCGCTGGACCTCCAGGTCGTCCTGCACGGTCCGGTAGTCCTCGATCAGGTCGGACCGACCACCGGCCTCGACCGACAGCAGCGTGCGCATCTGCACGGCCTCGTTGGCCGACCCGGCGCTGGCGGTCTGCACGACCCGGTTCGAGTTGGAGCCACCGGCCGCGATGTAGGCATCGACGGCGACGTTCCGCAGGTCGGCGTGGAGCGCGTCGAGCTCCCGCTGGGCCTGGACCTGCGCGGCCTCGGCCTGGGCCTGCTCCTCCTCGGCGCTGGCCACCGAGCGTTCGGCCTCCTCGACGCGGTCGCGCTGGGCGTTGACCTGGGAGTTGAGCGCGGCGAGCGCCGACTGGGCCTCGGCCGCGGAGGACTGCAGCGCATCGACCTGCGAAGCCTGCTCGGCCTGCTGGGCCTGGACCTGGTTGCGCTTGGCGCGGAGCTCCTCGAGGGACCCGCCCCCGTCCTGACCGGTGGCCGGTGGCGTCAGGGCGAGGAGGGCGGCGACGACGCCGATGACGGCCACGAGCAGTCGGCCGACGCCGCGCTGCTGGGTGCGATCGGGTCGGTTGCTCCGACGAACCGGGAGAGCGGTCGCGCGGATCTGGCCCCTGTGGTCGGTTGTCGGGAGGCGGTTGTGCGACGTTTCCATGACGATCAACGGTACGACATGACGACTGGCGCGCGATTCGTAACGGAACAGAAATGTACGCGCGCGTCTCGTCACCTGGCAAGCGCGACCTCAGGTGGCGGGCGCCGGGGACCGGGGTGGGCTCAGCGTCGCTGGCAGGTGGCGCAGAACGTCGTGGACCGGGCGTCGATGACGACCCGGCGGAGCGTCCCCCCGCACCGGTCGCAGGGCTCTCCGGCCCGCCCGTAGCAGCGCAACTCGTGCTGGAACGCTCCGGAGCCGCCGTCGGCGGTCCGGTAGTCACGCAGCGTCGTCCCTCCGGCGTCGATGCCGGCCTGCAGGACCGACCGCAGGGCGTCGACCAGGCGGCCGGCAGCTGGGCGGCTCAGCCGGTTGGCCCGGTGGTGGACCCGGGCCGCCAACAGGGCCTCGTCGGCGGAGATGTTGCCGACACCGGCGACGATCCGCTGCGAGAGCAGCTGCGTCTTGACCGCCCGGGTGCTCCGCCGAACCCGGTCCCGGAGGAACTCCGCATCGAAGGAGGGATCGAAGGGTTCGGGACCCATCTGCGACAGCGTGGCGGACCAGGACCGATCGCCGGGGTCGGCGACGACGATCCGCCCGAAGCGCCGGACGTCCCGGAACCTGAGGACCGAACCGTCGTCGAGCGACCAGGAGGCGCGCTGGTGCGGATCGGACCCCGACCGGGTGTCCGCAACGGGATCGGACCCCGGCCCGGTGTCCGCAACGGGATCGGACCCCGACCGGGTGTCCGGAACCACATCGGCCCGGTCGTCGAGCAGCAACTGCCCCGTCATGCCGAGGTGGACGACCAGCTCCCGGTCCGCCGGTCCCGACTCCCGGCGCGACAGGCCGGCGATCAGGAACTTCCCGCGCCGGTGGAGGTCGACGATCGTGTCACCGACGGTGTCGAGCGCCGGGAGGAACTTCTCGTGCGGGTACGCGGTGGCGTCGACGACGGTGCGTCCCAGCAGTCGGGGGCCGAGCTGCCGGCGGATCGTCTCGACCTCGGGGAGTTCCGGCACCTGCGCAGTGTGCCGTGCCCCGGCCGTCCGCGCCGACGACGACCCGGGTGTCCCGCCCCCGTGGCTGCGACCACGGGACTAGCGTGTCGGGATGGCAGTCACGGCGGTCGTCAACCAGAAGGGTGGGGTCGGCAAGACGACGGTGGTGCTCGGCCTGGCCGCGGCCGCCGCAGCCCGAGGGCGTCGGGTGCTCGTGGTCGACCTCGACCCCCAGGCGAACGCCACGACCGGCCTGGGCGTCTGGAACCCGGGATCCACGATCGACGCCGCGCTCGACACCGACCGGGTCGGGTCGGTCCGCTCGGTCATCGAACCGGCCGGCTGGCCCGAGGGTGACGGCCCGGTGCCCCACGTCGCCCCGAGCTCGCCCCGGCTCGCCCAGAGCGAGCACCAGATGGCCACCGACCTCATCGGGGCCCAGGACCGACTCGCCACGGCGCTCGACGGGGTGGTCGCCGACTACGACGACGTGCTCATCGACTGCCCACCCTCGCTCGGGCTGCTGACGGTCAACGCGCTGTTCGCCGCCGATCGGGTGGTCATCGTCGCCGAGCCGGCGGCGTGGAGCCTGGACGGGGTCGAGCAGATCCTGCGAAACGTCAACCGGATCGCCGAACGGCGGGACGGGCGGCCACGGGTGGCCGGGATCATCGTGAGCCGTCTGGCCCGAACCCGGGACGCGTCCTACTGGCACAACCAGCTGACCGAGAGTCACCGGGATCTGGTGCTCGTCCCTGCGGTCCGGCTCCGTGCCGCCGTGACCGAGGCCGCAGCCCAGTCCGTCCCCGTCGGGTCGCTGACCCGGGACGGCGCTGCGGCCGCCGCCGCCGAGTTCGATGCGCTCAGCCGGGCCCTCGACCCCGACCGGGTCGACCCGGATCCGATCGTTCCCGCCCGGGCGGACGCCGACGTTTCCGTCGACAGTCCGCCGGCATTGAGCACCCCTGGAGAGCCCTGATGCCCTACGACCCGAAGCGGCCACGCCGGACCCTCGATGACGATGCCCCCGTCGAGGCGCTCCTGACCGACGACCTCCCTGCCCGGTCCGATGTCCAGTCCGCCGCCCGTCCGGAGGTCGAGGTTCCGGAGATCGAGGTTCCGGAGGTCGAGGCTCCGGGGATCGAGGTGCTGTCGGAGGATGAGCCCGTCGCCGACGAGGAACCGGTCCGCAGGACCGACGCGGAACCGGTCGGCAGGACCGACGAGGAACCCGACCGCAGGACCGCAGGTGAACCCACGTCGGCGGTCCCGGTCGCACCGGCACCCACCGAGCAGACCGCCAACCTGGCCGTCGCCGGTGCCACCGGCGCCGCCGCGCTCCTCACCCTCATCATCCTCCTCCTGCTGCGTCGTCGGGCTCGACGCAACGGCGCGGGCTGAGCCACCGGGACCGGGGTCCGGCATCGTCCGGACCGTGTCCCCGGACCCGCCGCCGGTGGTTGCACGCACGCGCAGCGCCACGGCTAGGGTCGCCCACGCAATGACTGGCCGAGACAGAGGAACGCCGTGACCGTCCGCTCCCGACTCCTCGCCCTGGTCTGCTCGCTCGCCCTTGCGGCGGCGGCGTGCGCCAAGGCCGATCCCCCCAAGCCCGAGTTCAGCGGGGACATCTCCAAGGGCAACCCCACCGCCGAGGAGGTCGCCTCCGTCGAGCCGTCGGAGGAGGCTCCGGAGCCCACGCCCCTGACCGCCGACGAGCAGGCCCGCCTGTCGGCCGAGCTCGCCGCCATCCCCGCCGGATGTGATGTGCTCGCAGCCGAGCAGTGCCTGCTCCCGTTCCCCAACGACGCCTACACCACCAAGGACACCAACACCGGCACCGGTCGCCGGATCAACCTGCCGACGGGCCAGCTGCCGAACGTCTCGGGTGCGACCTTCGACCCGTCGGAGTGGAACCGGAACGACGGCTGGAGCCCCAGCACGCCGATTCTCGTGTCCGTACCGAACTTCGACCCGGCGGCGACCCGTCTGCCGACCCAGTACGACATCGAGTTCTCGACGACCCCGGAGTCGGCCACGGTGATCGTGGACCTGGACTCCGGCCAGCTCGTCCCGCACTGGGCCGAGATGGACCAGCGCGCCGAGAACCCCGCCGAGCGGCTCCTCATCCTGCGCCCGGCCACCTCGCTGATCGAGACGCACCGGTTCGCGGTCGGCCTGCGTCGCATGTACGGGACCAACGGGGTCCCGATCCCCGCACCCATGACGTTCCAGGTCCTGCGTGGGAACCGGATCGTCGCCGATCCTCGGCTGGTCTCGCAGCAGGAGGAGTACAACTTCATGTTCTCCGAGATGGCCGCCGCGGGCGTCGATCGGACGAACCTCTACCTGGCCTGGAAGTTCACCGTCGCCGGGCCCGACACCCTCGCCGGTCGACTGCTGGCCATGCGTGAGGACGCCATGGGGCGCCTCGACGGCGGGGCGCCGAAGTTCCAGGTCACCTCGGTCACCAGTGACGGCCTGCCCGAGGGCATCGCCCGCCAGGTGTCGGGCACCTACGAGGTTCCGCTCTACCTGAACAACGGCGGCGCCCCCGGAGCGCGCATGGTCTACAGCCCGCTCAACGGCGACCCGCTGGCCGTGGGGACGTTCACGGCCTCGTTCAACTGCGTGGTGCCCAGGTCGGCGGCCGAGAACGGGGAGGCCCTGCCCGTCGTGTTCGGCCACGGACTGCTGGGCACGAACGGTCAGGTGTTCAGCGAGAACACCCAGCGCACCGCGGCGGCGCTCAACGCCGTGAACTGCGGCACCAACACGATCGGCATGTCGAGCGAGGACATCGGGGCGATCGGTGCCGTGCTCGGCAACCTCAGTTCCTTCCCGACGGTGCCCGACCGACTGCAGCAGGGGATCCTGAACACGCTGTACCTGGGACGGCTGATGCTCGCCGAGGGCGGCCTCGGGTCGTCGCCCGAGTTCCAGGTCGGCGGAGCCAACCTGATGAACACCGACCAGGCGTTCTACGACGGCGACAGCCAGGGGGCGATCATCGGTGCGGCCGCCACGGCCGTCTCCCAGGACTGGACCAAGGCGGTGCTCGGGGTCGGGGGCATGAACTACTCGACCCTGTTGAACCGGAGCGTCGACTTCGACCCGTACTACGGCGTCATGCAGCAGGCCTACCCGAATCCGGCCGATCAGCAGATCTGGTTCGGCCTGATCCAGATGCTCTGGGACCGGGGCGAGGCGAGCGGTTACGTCCAGCACCTCACGTCCCGCAACTACGACCTCACCCCGAAGCACGACGTGCTCATGACCGTGGCGTTCGGTGACCACCAGGTGGCGACGATCACGGCCGACAACATGGCCCGGACGCTCGACATCCCGGTGTACACCCCGGAGCTCCCGGGCGACGTCGCGCCGGTCCTCGGGATCCCCGACCGGGCCGGTCAGGTGGCGGACGCCGGCGGCATCGCCCCCCAGCGGGCCAACCAGGACCGCAACTTCTTCGATCTCGACCCGATCCGGAAGTTCCCGGCCACCGGTTCGGCGCTCTTCTACTGGTACTTCGGGACGCTGCCACCACCGCAGGGGAACATCACGCCGACGATGAGTCCGGAGTACCAGGCGACCTGCAGCGGGGCCGCCGCCGCGACGAACCCGGCGTGCATCGACCCGCACGGCTTGGTCCGCCGCCAGGATGCGGTCATCGCCCAGAAGAAGGCGTTCTTCGCCACGCCGGGCGAGATCCTGAACGCCTGCCGGTTCGAGCCCTGCACCGGGCGTCCCTGAGTTCCCGGGCGGCCCGTCCGTTCAGGAGGAACCCGTCCGTCCAGGTCGGCGTGACCGGGCCGGTCCCGGGTTCGGGTCGGCGTGACCGGGCCGTCCCGGCGCCGGTCAGGTGGCGACGTCGAACTCGGACAGGTCCGTGTCGAGCGACTCGCGCAGCAGGCGGGCGGTGGCGCCCCGGCAGTTGGCCCGGGTGATGCGGAACGGTCCGGCGTGGAGCGACGACGCCAGCTCGGTGGCGACCTCGACGGCCCGGCCGGGGACCAGTTCGGGGTCGATCACCTCGTCCACGAAGCCGGCGTCCCGGGCGCCCTCGGGGTCGTAGCTCGTCGCCAGGTGCATCGCCTGGGTGAACGCCGGTGGGGTGAGCCGGCTCCGGCAGAGCTCCACGGCGAAGCGGGGGACCGGCATGCCGATCCGCACCTCGGGAAGCCCGAGCTTGAACGGCCCCGCCGCGGCGATGCGGACGTCGGCGCAGCACAGGAGGATCCCGCCCATGGCGAGGGCGTGCCCGGTGACCCCCAGGACGACCGGGATCGGGAACTCGAAGAGACGGAGGCCGAGGAGCGCCCCCCGGCCGAGCAGGCCCCGGGCCTGTTCGGGTCCGGCGGTCATCACCGACAGGTCGAACCCGGCGGAAAACCGTCCCTCGCGGCCCGTGATCACGAGTGCCCGGGCCTCGTCCGCCGCCCGGTCGACGGCCGCCTCGAGCAGATCGAGCACCTCGTGGCTCAGAGCGTTCGCCGTGCCGTCGTCGATCGTGACGACGGCGACGTCGCCGTTGAGGTCGTAGGTGACGGGTGTCGAGGGAGCGTTCATCGACGGGACGCTAGTGACCCCGGGGCACCGCGATCGACCCGGCGGCGCGTGCGAGACTGATCTACCCGGACCGGACCGCCCGGTCTACCCGGACCGGACCGCCCGGTCCGTGATCCGAGCCCTGGAACCTCGTTCGTCGTGCTGGTCGTCGACTCCGCCACCCGTGACTTCGTCGGTCTGACCGGACCCGTGCGCGCCCGGATCAACCAGCTCCCCGGTCTGGACGGCCTCCGGGCCCTGGCGGTCATGGCGGTGCTCGCGTTCCACGCCGGATTCGACCGGATGGTCGGCGGGTACCTGGGCGTGTCGACCTTCTTCACACTGTCGGGGTTCCTGATCACCACGCTGTTGATCCACGAGTCGCGACGTTCGGGGCGGGTCGACCTACGCGGCTTCTGGTCCCGCCGGTTCCGCCGACTGTGGCCGGCAGCACTGCTCGTCCTGGCGGCGGTGGCGCTCCTCTTCACCCCGTTCGTGGCCACGGCGGCGCAGCGGGCCTCCATGCGCGGCGATCTGCTGGCCTCGCTGTTCGAGGTGGCCAACTGGCACTTCGTGTTCCAGGGGGACAGCTACGCCCAGCTGTTCGTGTCGCCCTCGCCGGTCCTGCACTTCTGGAGCCTGGCCATCGAGGAGCAGTTCTACCTGGTGTTCCCGCTCCTCCTGGTCGGACTCTGGCGCTGGAGTCGGGGAAGGCCGGCCCGCCTTGCGGCGGGTCTGGGTGTGCTCGCGCTGTGTTCAGCGCTGGAGCCGTTCGTGTTCGACATGAGCGACGACCGGGTCTACTTCGGGACCGACACCCGGGCTGCCGAGTTCCTGCTGGGCGCGCTCCTGGCGGTGGTGCTGTCGTCGGATCGGGCCCGACTCATGATGGTGGCCCGCCCGCAGGTGCGGACCGGTCTGGCGGTCGCCGGTGCCCTGGCGTTTGCCGTCCAGATCTGGTGGTGGTGGTCGCTGCCGCAGGACACGGCCTGGCTCTACCGCGGCGGGTTCGCCGGCTACGCCGTCCTGTCCTGTGTCGTGATCGCCGCCGTGGCGTCGCCGTCCGGGCCCGTGAGTGCGCTCTGCGGACTGTGGGCGCTCCGCTGGCTCGGGGTGCGCTCCTACGCCGTGTACCTGGTCCACTGGCCGATCTACCTGACGGTGTGGCAGCTCTGGCCCGAACTCGACCGGGTGGCCGCCACGACGATCGCCGTCACGGCGTCGGTCCTGCTCGCCGCCCTGTCCTACCGGCTCGTCGAGCACCCGATCCGTCGGGGATCCTGGCCGCCCGTCGGTCGTGCGGCCCCGGCCGCCATCGCCGCCACCGTGGCCGTGGCCTTGGTCGCGTTCGTCGCGGTCCCCTCGGAGCCGGCGGCCGAGGCATTCGACTTCGAGGCGACGCTCGCGGAGTTCGAGTCGTTCGGTGCCGACCCGTCGGCTCCGGCCGCAGCAGCCGGGACCGCGCCAGCCGGGACCGTGCCGCCGGGAGCCGTGCCGCCGGGGACCGTGCCTCCGGGGACCGTGCCTCCGGGAGCCGTGCCGGTGGCGCCTCCGCCGCGGGTGGCGTTGTTCGGCGATTCCACCGGGCTCACGGCCGGCATGGGGTTCTTCGCCTGGGCCGATCCCGCCGGCCGGGCCGTCTTCGTTCCGGGTCAGGTCGAGCTCGGCTGCGGTGTGAGCCGGTTCGAGTCGGCGCGGTCCGACATCACCATGCGGCCGGCATCGGCCTGCCCGCAGTGGGAGCGGTCCTGGGCCGAACGCATCGCCGTCGGCCGACCGGACATCGCCATGCTCATCACCTCGGCCTGGGAGGTGCCCGACGCCGTGCTGCCCGACGGCACGTCGGGGGCCATCGGCGATCCCGAGGTGGACGAGTTCATCCGGGGCGAGTTCCGGACCGCGGTGGACGTCCTCGCCGCCCAGGGGGCGCTGGTCGTGCTGGTGACCACGCCCCCGTTCGGGTCCTGGGCCGATGACGGTCGCAACGAGTTCGTGGTGCGCCAGTACGACCCGGTGCGGATGAACCGGTTGAACGCGCTGCTCCGCGAGGTGGCGGCGGAGCGCCCCGACCTGGTCAGGGTGCTCGACCTCGATGTCGGGCTGGCCGACCGCTCCGAGGACCGGTCGCTCCGCCCCGACGGCGTCCACTACGACATCCCGTCCTTCGCTGCGTTCAGCGAGTCGTGGTTCGGTCCGGAGCTGGATCGGATCTGGAACGAGTGGTGGACGCAGCGGACCGCTCGGCCGTAGCGTTCGTCCGACGGATCGGCGCCGCGCCGGTCCGGCCGGACGAACGAGCGAACAGGAGCGGTGGACCGTGGGATTCCTCGACAAGGCGAAGGCAGCGGCCGACCAGGCGATGGCCAAGGTCGACCAGGGGTTGTCGGGTGTGTCGACCACCGGCACCGGCGGTGGCAGAGGGGCGGACCCGTACCTGCGGGACCTCGGTGTCCTGGCCTACCTGGAGGCCACCGGCCGCCCGCCCGCCGACATCGACGCCCAACGCGCCCGGTGCAACGACGCCATCTACCAACTCGAGTCCCAGGGCCCGGTCAACCTGGCGCTGAGCAGTCAGGCGCCACCTCCCCCCGGGGCGGGCGCCGTGCCGCCACCCCCGGGTGCGGCGGCCGCCGCTGCGGCCCCGCCGCCGCCCGG
>SXMI01000098.1 GCA_005777415.1 Actinomycetota bacterium
AGGTTGAACAGGTCGCCGGCGAGGAACGCACCGCTCACGCCGGCGATCAGCGCCAGGTAGGCCGGTGCGTACCACGGCGAGCGTTCGTCCTTCGCGCCCTGGGCGAACGCGTACACGAGCACCGCCAGCATCATCAGGTTGCCGACCACGAGCATCAGCGCGCCCAGTCGATCGGCGATGAACGTGATCGAGATGGCATCGGGCCAGCCGCCCATGGAGGTGGTGACCGGGCCGTCCAGGTCCACGTGGACCAGGAGCACCGAGGCGGCGACCGTGACCGCCACGCTGCACGCCAGGGCGACGGCCCGCTGGATCCGCGGCGAGGCGGCCAGGACGAAGCACACCGCGGTGCCGGCCAGCGGCAGTCCGACGAAGAGCGCGAGCCCGCCGTTCACGTCTCGTCCCCGAAGTCCTGGGCCACGTCGGGCTCGGCGGCGATGCGCCGGTCGCTCAGGTCGTCCTCGACGACGTCGTTGCCGTCGATCGTCCACGACCGGTAGGCCATGGACAACAGGAAGGCGACCACGGCCAGGCCGATCACGATGGCGGTGAGGACCAGGGCCTGGGGCACCGGATCGGTCGGGTCGGAGCCCGTGCCCAGGATCGGCGCGTCGCCCGGCCGGCTCCCGGCGGTGAGGATCAGGAGGTTGACGCCGTTGCCCAGCAGGCCGATCCCCAGGATGATGCGGGTGAGCGAGCGGTGCAGCACCAGGAAGGTGCCCACGCTGAACAACACGGCCACCAGGCCGGCCTGGACGAGGCTCACCGGTCGACCCCCTGCGACCCGGAGCGGCCGGGCCGGTCGTCCAGACCACGGCGGGCCTCGTCGTCGGCTTCCGACAGCGCCACCAGGATCGCTGCGACCACGCCCGACACGAGGATGAACACCCCCAGGTCGAAGATCGCCGACGACACGACCTTCACGCTCCCGATCAGGGGGAGGTCGAACTTCCAGATGGCGGACTCCATGAACGACTCACCGACGACCAGCGGCGCCATGCCGGTGAGGACCGCCACGCCCAGCCCCACTCCGATCAGGACGACCGGGTCGACGGGGAGGCGTCGGAGCGCATCGGGCCCGTCGGTCAGATACCGGAGGACCAGGATGATCCCGACGATGAGCCCGCCGGCGAACCCGCCGCCCGGGGCGTTGTGTCCGCGGAGGGTGATGTAGATCGCGATCATTCCCAGCACGGGGGAGAGCCCGGCGACGGTGGCCGACAGGATCGTCGAGGGGGTGATCCCGGGTCGTGGCGTCATCGCCAGACCCCCGGCGACCGACCGGAGAGGTCCTCGACGTCGGTCCCGTCGTCGAGGTGCTTGCGGCGCTGCTCACGACGGGCGGCTGCGACCAGGTTGACCACGCCCGCCCCGGCGATCGCCAGCACGGTGATCTCGCCGAGGGTGTCGAACCCTCGGAAGTCCACGAGGATCACGTTCACGACGTTGCGACCCCCGGCCTCGGGTTCGGATCGGCGGAGGTACTCCTCGGCCACCGACGGCGCCTCTCGGGCGGTCGACGCGTGGAGGGCGAACCCGGCGACCGACAGCCCCACGACGACCGAGAGCGCGATCCGGACCCCGAGCGGCGCCCACGCCGGGGCCGACGAGAACCGTTGCGGCAGGCGGGCCAGAACCAGGACGTACACCGCCACCGTCACGGTCTCAACCAGGAACTGGGTCACGGCCAGGTCGGGCGCACCCTGGAGCAGGAACACGAGCGCCAGGAGGTAGCCGCTGCCGCCCAGGGCGAGCGCAGCCCCGAATCGCTGTCGGGCGAGGATCACCCCCAGGCTGCTCAGCGCAGTGACCAGGCAGATCGCGACCTCCAGCGGGGAGTTGGCGATCGGGAACGAACTGACGTCGAGCAACCCGCGGTCGACCGCCAGTGCGGCGCCGGTGGCGGCGGCGATGCTGAGCAGGACGATGCCCAGGTACAGCGGCAACGACCCGCTCTGGGTCGAGCCGGTGATGCGGCGGGACCCCGACAGCAGCGCCTCGTAGGCCCGGTCGTAGGCGACGGTCGAGGCGCTCCGGGGTGCGGCGGCCTCCCGGGTGGCGGGCCGGCTGATCCACCAGAGCCCGAACCCTCCGGCCAGCACCAGGGCGGACAGGCCGAGCGCCGGGGTGAGGCCGTGCCACAGGTACAGGGCCGAGTCACCGGCGGCGGGATCGAGCGACGCCGCGACCCGGGCCAGGAACCCGCCGACCGGCGCGGCTGCGAGCCCGGCCACGAGTCCGGCGGCGGCGAGGAGCGCCGGTGGGACCAGCAGGGCCGGACCCGGCGTGTGCAGTTCGTTCGCATGCGACCCGTCCGTGTCGTTGCCGAGCACGCCGACGGCGAGGCGGATCGTGTAGGCCACGGTGAGGACCGATCCGGCCACCACCCCCACCAGGGCCAGGGTTCCGGTCCACCCGGCGCCGCCCTCGAGCAGGGCCTCGAGCGCCCCCTCCTTGGTGACGAACCCGAGTGTGGGCGGGATCGCAGCCATGGACGCCGCAGCCAGGACGATCGTCGCCGCCAGGACCGGCAGCCGTCGGACGCCGTGGAGCCGCCGGAGGTCCCGGGTGCCGGTGACGTGGTCGACCGCTCCGACCGAGAGGAACCACGACGCCTTGAACAGGGCGTGGGCCAGGAGGACGGCCACCCCGGCGAACGTGGTCGCAGGCGTCCCGAGCCCGACCAGCACCATGATGAGGCCCAACTGACTGACCGTGCCGTGGGCGAGCGCCAGCTTGGCGTCCTGCTGACGCAGCGACCGGACGCCACCCAGCAGGATCGACGCCACGCCGCAGACCACGATGATCGGTCGCCACGGCGCATCGTCGGCGAACACGGGGGCCAGCCGGGCGACGACGACGATGCCCGCCTTCACCATCGTCGCCGAGTGGAGGTAGGCGCTCACCGGGGTGGGCGCGGCCATGGCGCCCGGCAGCCAGAACTGGAACGGGACCTGGGCCGACTTGGTCGCCGTGCCGAACAGGACCAGGACGAGCGCCGCCGACACCAGCCCGCCGGTCGGGTCGGCGGCCAGCACGCCGCTGATGGTCCACTCGCCCGATGCGATCCCCAGGAGGATCAGGCCCGCGAGCAGGGACAGGCCACCGGTACCGGTCACCAGCAGCGCCCGGAGCGCTGCGGCCCGGGCCGTCGCGGACCGGTCGTCGGTGCCGATCAACAGGAACGAGGCCACCGAGGTGAGCTCCCAGAACACGAACAAGGTGAGCAACCCGTCCGACCAGACCAACCCGAGCATCGCGCCGGCGAAGGCGGTGAGCAGGCCGGCGATCCGAGCGCGGTCGTGGTCGGCCGAGAAGTAGCCGACGGAGAACACGCTGACGAGGGCGCCGATCCCGGCGACGAGCAGTCCCATCAGCAGGCCGAAGCCGTCGAGCCGGAGGGTGATCGACAGGTCCAGCGCGTCGACCCAGGCCAGTTCCGCCGTGACCGGCGTCCCGTCGAGGACGCCCCCGGCGACGCTGACCAGCCAGACGAGCGTCGCCAGGTGGGGGAGGGTCGCCAGCGGGAACGCCGCCGCCCCGAGCCGCCGGTGGCCGACCAGACAGACTGCGGCCGTCGTCCCGTAGGCCAGGAGGAGGAGGAGCATGATCGGTCGGTCTCGAGGCGGCCAGCAGCCCGGTCGCCGAGGCCGATCGCAACCTACTCGCTGGGTTCACCGGCCGGTTCGGGCGCTGTGAACGCCGCGTGAACTCGCCGGCCGGGCCGCCGGCTCAGCGTTCGTGTCGGGCCAGTTCGGTTCGCGCCACCTGCCGGCGGTGGACCTCGTCCGGGCCGTCGGCGAACCGGAGCGTGCGCAACCCGGCGTACATGCGGGCGAGCGGGAAGTCGTCGCTCACCCCGCCGCCGCCGTGGGCCTGGATGGCCCGGTCCACGACGCGCAGGGCCGTGTTGGGGGCCACGACCTTGATGGCCGAGATCTCGATCGCCGCCCCCTTGGCCCCGACGGTGTCCATGAGGTGGGCCGCCTTCAGCGTGAGGAGGCGGGCCTGTTCGATCTCGATCCGGGAGTCGGCGATCCACTCCCGGATCACCCCCTGCTCGGCCAGCGGCCGGCCGAACGCCACCCGGTCGAGGACGCGTTCGCACATGAGGTCGAGGGCCCGCTCCGCCACGCCGATGCAGCGCAT
>SXMI01000013.1 GCA_005777415.1 Actinomycetota bacterium
CGGGACCGCTTCCTCATGAAGGTGGTGCTCGACTACCCGACCCCGACCGAGGAGGTCGAGATCGTCCAGAGGATGGGGACCACGCCACCGACCGCGTCCCAGGTGCTGGAGCTGGACCAGATCCTCCGGCTGCAGGCCGCCGCCGAGTCGATCTTCGTCGACCGTGGCGTGCTCGAGTACGCCGTCAACCTGGTCCTCTGCACCCGGACCCCCGAGAACTTCGGGCTCCCGGAGCTCCGGACGTTCATCGAGCTCGGGGCCAGCCCCCGGGCGTCGATCGGCCTCATCCGGGCGGGCCGGGCGCTCGCGCTCGTCCGGGGGCGCACCTTCCTCACCCCCCAGGACGTCTTCGACGTGGCCCCGGAGATCATGCGCCACCGGATCCTGTTGTCCTACGAGGCCCTGGCCCAGGACGTGGACGTCGAACAGGTCCTGACCCGGATCCTGTCGACGGTTCCCGCACCGAGGATCGGCGAGCCCGCCGAGGTCGTGGCCGCTGCGCCCGGCACCCCATGGGATGCCGTCGCCTCGACCGCCGGCACCGGCGACGGTGCCGGGTGGGGTCAGCCGACGCCGTGAGCGGACTCTCGAGCACGCTCGGACTCGTCGGCGACCGACCCGCCGAGGAGATCCTCCGGCGACTCACGCTGGATGTGTCGCGCCGCCTCGACGGGATGCTCCACGGCGACTTCGAGGGCATCGTGCCCGGTCGAGGCAGCGAGCTCGGCGAGACGCGCACCTACGAGCCCGGTGACGACGTCCGGCGGATCGATTGGAACGTCACGGCCCGGATGCAGGCACCCCACCTGCGCGAGACCATCGCGGACCGCGAGCTCGAGACGTGGATCGTGGTCGACCGGTCGTCCAGCCTCGACTTCGGCACCGTCACCTGCGAGAAGCGGGACCTGGCCCTGGCTGCGGCGGCCGGGGTCGGCCTGATGTGCGCACGGGGCGGCAACCGAGTCGGCGGTGTCGTCCTCCGGGGCTCGACGAGTGACACCGTTCCCCCACGTCAGGGACGCAAGCACCTGCTCGGGCTGCTCTCCCGCATCCAGCAGGCTCCCCGGGCCGACGAGTCCGGTCCGGCGGATCTGGGCGGGGCGCTCCGGCGCCTCGGCGCCATGGCGCCCCGCCGGGGGTTCGTGGCCGTGGTCTCCGACTTCCGTGGCGATCCCGACCGCTGGCGGACCGCGCTCGGCACCGTGGCGCTGAAGCACTCGGTGCTCTGCATCACGCTCGTGGACCCGCGGGAGCTCGAGCTCCCACCCGTCGGCCTGGTCCAGTTCCTGGACCCCACGACCGGCGCCACCCGGGAGGTCAACACCGACGACGCCAGCGTCCGGGCCCGGTTCGCCCAGCTGGCCGCCGACCACCAGGCCGCCGTCGCCGGGGCCGCGCGGAGCGCCGGCGCCGACCACCTCGTCCTGCGCACCGACTCCGACTGGCTGATGGACCTGGCCACGCACGTCGGCGACCGACGGCGTCGCGCCGAGACCGCTGCCGTCAGGCGACCGCGGTGACCCCGACCACCGCCGATCGGCGGCCGGCGACCCACCCCCGGGAGGAACGACCGTGACCGAGTGGTTCAGCGAACCGACGCGACTCTGGCTGCTCGCCGTGGTGGTGGCACTGGTCGGCCTGTACGTGGCCGTGCAGTTCACCCGCCCCCGCTACACCGTCCGCTTCACCAGCCTCGACCTGCTCGACCAGGTGGCGCCGGCCCGACCGGGCTGGCGACGCCACCTCGTGGCGGGGACGTTCGTCGTGGCCCTGGCCTCGCTCGTCGTGGCCTTCGCCCAGCCGGTGGCGATCGAGAAGGTCCCGCGGGAGCGGACGACGATCATGCTCGCCATCGACACCTCCCTGTCCATGGCGGCGACGGACGTCGCCCCCAACCGGCTGGAGGCGGCCCAGGTGGCGGCCAAGGAGTTCGTCGACCAGCTCCCGGAGAACCTCAACGTCGGCCTGATCGGCTTCGCCGGGAGCGCCCAGCTGTTGGTCCCGCCCACCCAGGACCACGAGCAGGTGAAGTTCGCCATCGACGGACTCGAGCTCGAGAAGTCGACCGCCATCGGCGCCGCCGTTCGGCTCTCGCTCGAGGTGGTCGAGAACCCGGCGGCCGGCGTGGAGGAGGGTGGCGTACCCGACGCCGCCGTGGTGCTGATCTCGGACGGCGAGACGACCGTCGGCCTGCCGACCGCCGACGCCATCCCGCTGGCGGTCGACGCCGGCGTGGCCATCACCACGATCGCCTACGGGACGCCCGACGGCGAGATCACCGTCGACCAGGACGGCAACGGAGTGGGACAGCGGACCAAGGTGCCCGTCAACGACGAGGAGCTCCGGACGCACGCCGAGGGCACGGGCGGGACCGCCTACACCGCCGAGAGCGCCACCGACCTCCAGTCCGTCTACTCCGAGCTCGGTTCGACCGTCGGGTTCGACGAGGAGGAGACCGACGTCTCCTACCGGTTCGTCGGGATCGGACTCGTGCTCCTGCTGATCGCCGCAGCCCTGTCCCTGCGGTGGTTCAGCCGACTGCCCTGAGTCGAACCTGTACCTCAGTCCAGGACGGCGGCCGCCCGCTCCGAGACCACCTTGGTCGACCCGCCCGGCTCCATGGTGACGCCGTAGAGGACGTCGGCGGCCTCCATGGTCCGCTTCTGGTGGCTCACGATCAGCAGCTGCGCCGAGTCCCGGAACTCGGCGACCAGGTCCAGGAACCGGTGCAGGTTGACGTCGTCGAGGGCGGCCTCGACCTCGTCCATGACGTAGAACGGCGACGGCCGAGAGCGGAACACGGCGAACAGGTAGGCCAGCGCCGTGAGCGACCGCTCACCGCCCGACAGCAACGACAGCTTGCGCACGTTCTTGCCTGACGGGCGGGCCTCGATCTCGATGCCGGTCTCGAGCAGGTCGTCGGGTTCGGTGAGGGTCAGGCGTCCCTGCCCGCCGGGGAAGAGCGTCTCGAACAAGGCCGTGAAGTTCTCGCTGACGTCGGCGAAGGCCGCCGCGAACACGGACACGATCTCCTCGTCGATCGCTCGGATCACCTTGGCGAGCTCCCGTCGGGACTGCCGGACGTCGTCGAGTTGACCGGTCAGGAACTCGTGGCGCTCGGTGAGCTCGGTGAACTCCTGGAGCGCCAAGGGGTTGATCGGACCCATGACCCGGAGCTCACGCTCCAGCTCGCGCACCCTGGCCGGAGCGGTCGTGCCCTCGGGGAGCGAGGGGCACTCGGCCTCGACGGCCACGTCGGGTCCGCAGTCGTGCTCGACGCGCAACGCCTCGGTGGCCGCCTCCAGCCGCATCCTCGCCTCGGCGTCGGCGACCTCCTGCTGCTGGGCTCGGCCCCGAACCGACTCGAGGGCCGACTCGGCGGCCGTCCGTTCGGACCGGAGCCCCTCGAGCAGTTCGGAGGCGGAGCGGGCCGCCTCGGACTGGACCCGTCGCTCCTCCCGGAGGGCGGCGACGTTGCCGGCGACCACTCCCGCCAGCCCGTCGACCACGCCGGCCAGACGTCGGAGCGCCACGAGCCTGGCCTCGAGCTCCGAGCGGCGGTCGGCCGCCGCGGCGCTCTCCACCTGCAGGTGCCGGAGACGTTCCTCGACCTGCGAGCGCCGGGACTCGACGTAGCGGCGGCGCTCCTCGACCCCGGCGGCCCGGACCTCGAGATCGGTCCGCCGCGCCGCCACCGTCCCGGCGAGCGACTCGAGCTCGTCCCGGGCCGAGGTCATCCTCCGGGCCTGCTCGTCGATCTCGGCCTCGGCCGCCTCGAGCTCCGGCAACCTGGTGGTGAGCTCGGCGAGTCGAACCGACTCGCGGCCGGCACGGGCCACCAGCTCCTCGGTGTGCGCGGTGAGGGCGGCGGATTCCTCGTCGACCTCGGTCCGGTCGCGTTCGATCCGGACCAGGGCGTCGGCGACGGTGCGGGCCCGGGACCGCAGGGCCTCCAGGTCGCGCTCGGCCTGCTGCTCCCTGCGCCGCGTCGAGTCCAGCTCGGCGCGGGCCGCGGCCACCGCAGCCAGGGCGTCCTGTCGGGCCAGCACGGACCGCTCCGCACGCTCGACGGCCTCGTCGAGCGCCGCCCCGGTCGCTCCCGAGCCGGCCGCACGCAGACGCCATCCGGCCACGCCGAACCGGTCGCCGCGTCGCGTCACCACGACGGCGGTCGGGTCCGAGGTCGAGGCCTCCAGTGCCGAGGACCAGTCGCCGTCGACCAGCACGGCCCGGGCGAGGAGCGCGTCGAGCAGTCGGGCGACACCCGGTGCCGACGAGCCGGCTCGACCCGACGGTCGGACGTGGTCCCGGATCGCGACGCCGACACCGGGACGGACCGGGTCGACGGTCCCCGCCCCCAGGGCCAGCACGGCCCCGGCGTGGTCGCCCTCGACGAGTGAACGCAGTCCCCGACGGGCCGCATCGACGTCCGAGACCACGACCGCGCCGAGCGCCTCGGCCGCAGCGGCCTCGAACGGCTCCGCCCATCCGTCGTCGACCTCGACGAGCTCCGAGAGCGTCCCGAGCACGCCGTCCAGGCCGGCGAGTCGGGTCGCTCCCGCCCGATCCCTCGCCTCGTCGAGCGCCATCGTCAACGCCTCGACCCGAGCCGACCAGGCCGAGTGGTCCGCGGCAGCGTCGGTGGCGGCGGACTCGGATGCGGCCAGCGCGTCCGCAGCGGCCCGGGTCGCGACCCGGAGGGCCTCGAGCTCGGTGGCCGACGACGGCTCGAGCCGTTCGGACGCCACCTGCTCCTCCTGGAGCGACACCTGCTCCGCCCCCAGCCGCTCGGCCCGCTCCCCGAGCGCCGCACGGCGGGCCTCCAGTCGGTTCCGGTCCCCCTCGGAGCGCTCCACGGCGGTCGTGAGGGCGGCGATCTCACCCCGGACCGCCGCCGCCTCCCCCGTGGGCACGACGACCCCGTCGCCCCAGACCTCCTCGAATCCTCGCCGACGGTCGACGAGGCCCGCCTCGTCGCGCAGCAACTCATCGGACTCGCGCTCGAGCACCTGCCGCTCCCCGGCGATCTCCTCGGCCTCCCGGCGCAACGACGCCTGCTCCGACTCGAGCGACGCCACGACCGCGGCGTCCACCGAGGCGGCGAGATCGCGCTCGGCACCCCGCACCCGCTCGACGAGGAGCGCTCCGAGCCCGCGACCCCGCTCCTCGAGACGTTCGTAGCGGACGAGCGAGTCACCCAGGTCGCGTCCCCCGAGCGCCGCCAACTGGGCCTCGGCGGCGAGCAGCCGGGCGTCGAGGTCGGACAGGCCGGCGCGGAGGCGGCCGTCCTCCTCGCGGAGCTGCTGCTGGCGGCGGGCGGACTGCTCGAGCACGCCACGGAGGCGCAGGATCTCCCGACCGGCGACGTGCAGCCGGAGTGCCGTGAGCTCGGCCACCAGGTCGCCGTGCCGGCGGGCGGCCTCGGCCTGTCGTTCCAGCGGCCGGAGCTGGCGACGGACCTCCCGGAGCAGGTCCTGGACCCGGGTCAGGTCGCGGTCAGTGCCCTGCAGCCGGCGCTCGGCCCGCTCCTTGCGGCGCCGGAACTTCAGGACGCCGGCGGCCTCCTCGATGATGAGCCGTCGCTCCTCGGGCCGCGAGTTCAGGACGCCGTCGATGTTGCCCTGCGAGATGATGACGTGCTGCTGACGACCGACACCGGAGTCCGACAGCAGGTCGGTGATGTCGAGCAGACGGCACGGCACCCCGTTGATGGCGTACTCGGAGTCCCCCGAGCGGAACAGCAGCCGGGAGATGGTGACC
>SXMI01000014.1 GCA_005777415.1 Actinomycetota bacterium
CGAGGAGGGCAACCTGGGCGGCAAGGGGTCCGAGGTCCACAAGGCCGTGGTCATCGGCGACACGGTCGGCGACCCGTTCAAGGACACCGCCGGTCCGGCCATCAACCCGCTCATCAAGGTGATGAACCTGGTGGCGCTGCTGGTGCTCCCGGCGATCATCTCCCTGGAGGGTGACCGCGTCGTCCGCTACGCGATCGCCGGCGTGGCGGCGCTGATCGTGCTCGGTGCGGTGATCTACTCGAAGCAGCAGTCGACCTCGTTCGGTGACGACGAGGCGGAGGCCGCTGCCAGCGCCTGAGTCCGGGCCGGCGGCGGCACCCGGATCGCTTGTCCGGGTCGTACGGGTCCACCTGATCCGAGTCTGGGAGACTGGACGGGTGCAGGAATCGGAGGCCGTCGATCCGGGTGGGGCGAGGGAGACCTCGGCGTTTCCCGGAGCCGTCGGCCGCGTGGAGTTGGGGGTCGCCGACCGCTCCCAGCCGGCCGGGCGGGTGTTCGCACTCCTGTTGTCGGACCTGCAGGCCGACTGCCTCGCTCATCGCGACGGGGTGCTGGCCGACGAGGACACCGAGGAGCTCCATGCGTTCCGGGTGGCGATCCGTCGGACCCGGTCGCTCCTGCGGGCGGCGGCCGACGTCCTGCCCGACCGTGACCGGCGGGAGCTGCGCGATGGGCTCCGCTGGCTGTCCGACCTGACCTCACCCGTCCGTGACCTCGACGTGCTCGCCGCGGACCTGCCCGCCATGGCTCGACGCCTGCAGCCCGAGCTGGCGGTGGGGCTGGAACCCCTGAGGGGTGCGATCTCCACCGAACGGACTCAGGCCCTCGACCGGCTCGCAGCGGCGATCACCTCCGACCGGTTCGTGTCGCTGCAGCGGACCTGGCACCACTGCGGCCGCGTCTACCTGCTGGGCGGGGACCTGCCGGCGGCCTCGGCGGCACCGGCCGGCGTGGTGGCCGACGGGATGGTGCGACGGTCGGAGGCCCGGATGCGTCGGGCCGGCCGTCGGGCGCTGCGCACCGGCGAGCTCGTCGACTGGCACGACCTCCGCAAGGCGCTCAAGCAGTTCCGCTACGTGCTCGCAGAGGTGGCACCGCTGTACCCCGACGGCCGTTTCCGGTCGGTCCGCAGGGAGCTCCCGGAGCTCCAGGACCTGTTGGGCCATCTCCAGGATCACCACGTCCAGGCCGAGCTGCTGAGCCGGGTCGGGGCGGCGACCGGCGGCGAGGCGGCCCTGGCCGCGGGCGTGCTGGCGAACCGCCTCCACCGCGACGTCCACCGTGTGCACCGGCGGTGCGCCTCGACGTGGAGTTCCTTCGACGGCTCGGCCTCCATGGAGCGTCTGCGGAGCGAGCTCTCGGACGCCACCTGAGCGGTCGGGCCGCGCGGCCCGTTCCCCGGTGTCACGGGGTCGTGCGAGGCTGTCACCCGTGTCACCCGCCGCCGACGACCACCGACTCGCCCTGGTCCGGGCCCTGCTCGCCAAGGCCGAGGCGAGCGACTACCCGGAGGAGGCCGAGGCGTTCACGGCCAAGGCCTCGGAGCTCATCGCCCGGTACGCCATCGACGATGTGCTCCTGTGGGCGGACGACAACAGCTCCAGCTCGCCGGAGGAGCTGAGGCTCGTGGTGCTCGCCCCGTACCTCCCCCAGAAGGCCGTGCTCGTGAGCGCCGTGGCCGGAGCACAGGGGTGTCGGGCGGTTCGCATGCCTGCCCGGCCGGGCGAGCGGCAGGAGGTCATCTCCGTGGTGGGCTTCCCGAGTGACCTCCGCTGGGTCGACGCCATGGTCACGAGCCTGCTGGTGCAGTTGACGACGGCCATGCTCGACCAGTCCCCACAGGGCGTGTCCTCGTCCACCTCGGCGGGCTGGCGTCGGAGCTTCATCGTGGGGTTCGCCGACTCCATCGCCGAGCGGCTGCGCCGTGACCGGACCGCCCGGGCCGAGTCCGTGTCGGCTGAGTCGGCCTCGGGGTCGACGGCGCTGGTCCTCATGGAACGCGATCAGCACGTCGCCGGGGAGTTCCGGCGACGGTTCCCACACGTCCGGTCGTCCTGGGCCTCGTCCGGGTCATCCCGTTCCGGTGCCGCTGCGGGTCGCCGCGCCGGGCAGGAGGCCTCGCTCGCCCGCGGGTCGGTGGGCGGTGTCCGGTCGATCGGCTCGGGCTGACCGTCATGGCTGCGTCGACCGACCCCGACGGTCTCCTCGTGCAGGCGGCCGAGGACGAGGCGGCCCCCGGCGGCGGCCGACGCTTCGCCCGCTTCACCGAGGTCCAGGACTACGTGGCGGCCGTGGTGGGTGACCACTGGTGGTCGCAGACCTTCCCGTGGGCGCCGGTGGACGTCGCCGTCGAGCGTCGGTCGCGTTCGGCCACCTTCTCGGCGGCCCACGTGGCCGTCTCCGGCGAGGCGGTGGTGTTCCTCCGCGACGGCTCGTGGGACGCCGTCACCGTGCTGCACGAGTTGGCCCACATCGCTGCCCGTTCGGGGCTCGGTGCGTCGCAGTCGCACGGGCCCGAGTTCACCGACGCGCTGCAGCAGTTGTGGCGGCGCCACCTGGGGGTGCAGGCCTGGGCGGCGCTCGTTCAGGCCCTGCCGGACCGCAGCCCGGCCCGCCACCGGGACCGTCGACGGTCGGGGACCAACCGGTAGGCGGCGGCCCGCTCGCGGCGGCCCTTGATCGCCAGTCGACCCGCGAACTCCCAGGGGTCGTCGGGGACGGGCACCTCCGAGACCGTCGCCTCCGAGGCGAGCACACCGCTGCGCTCCTCCTTGGCGGCGTCGCAGAGCCGGGCGGCCAGGTTCACCACGTCGCCGATCACCGTGTACTCGAAGCGTTCGGACGTCCCGACGAACCCGGCGACGACCTCGCCGGTCGCCACGCCGACCCCGGCGCGCAGCTCCACCGCCGAGCGGGCCAGCTCGCGGGGCATCGCCGCCGCGGCCCGCAGCGCCCGCAGCGCGTGGTCGGGTTGGTCCTGGGGTGCGCCGAACAGGCACAGCGCGGCGTCGCCCTCGAACTTGTTGATCCACCCACCTTCCCGGTTGACCACGGCGACGACGATCCGGAAGAAGCGGTTCAACATGGCCACCACGTCGGCCGGATCCTGCTGCTCCGCGAACCGGGTGTAGCCCTGCAGATCGACGAACAACACGGTGACCTCGCGACGCTCACCGAGCCGCGTCGGTTCGCCGCCCTCGAGGGCCAGATCGGCCAGACCGGCCATGCCGACCTGGCGCTCGAACAGCTCGCGGAGCGTCTCCCGCTCCCGGATACCGGCCGCCAGGTCGTTCACACCCTCGGCGAGTCGTCCGAGCTCACCCAGGTCGTCGATCGGGATGCGGACGTCGGCGTCGCCCTGTTCGATCCGGCTCAGTCCCTCACGGATCCGGTTGATCGGCCGCGACACGGAGACGATCGCCACCATCATCACCAGCCCGCCGGCGAGCGCTCCGATCAGGGCGATCCAGGCCAGGCGGCCGGGATCGAGGGGCTCGGGCGAGATCAGCGGGCTCAGGCCGATCGCCACCAACGGCACGGCGCTGCCGAGCATCCAGGCGAGCATCAGCCGGGGGAAGATCTCGCGGCGGTCCGCAGGCAGGTCGGCATGGGCCAGCGCCAGGGCGTAGATCGGCCGGAAGTGCCCCTCGAGCAACTGGTAGAGCAGGGTGCACGTGACCACTCCCGCCAGCGCGATCCCGACGGAGATGCGCTGGACGTCGCGATTGACGAACCCGAAGAGCACGGCCGCGCCGAACCAGGACACGAGCGCGCTGAGCGTCTCGAACGCAGGGAGGCTGAACAGGAGCCGTCGCTGGCGGTCCGTCGGCGGCGTCCCGTTCCGGACCCACACCACGGCCCGGCGCAGCACCAGCGCGTTCAACGGAAGCCCGAGCACCAGCATGACGATCAGGTAGACCCCGAACACGGTCAGGTTCAGGTCGATGCTGCTCAGCTCCTCGGTGGCCGACTCCGGGAAGAGCAGCGTGAAGTACAACAGCACCACCACCACGCCGAGCCCGTTCGCAGCCAACTGGAGTAGGGCCACGCCCCGAACCGTCGTACGGGCCCGCACCAGGTTGGGGCCGGACGACTGCCGTCGTCGGAACTGGCGCAGGCGGCGAACCGGTCCACGGCCCTCCGGGTGGGGGCCACCCGCAGGGTCCCGTGACTCGGCCACCCTGCGAGTGTAGGTGGGGACCCGTCGCCCGCCGCCGGGCGAGTGACCTCAGGTCCCGTCGAGGCCCAGTCCGACCGGACAGGAGACACCGGTTCCGCCCAGGCCGCAGTAGCCGTGGGGGATCTTCGACAGGTACTGCTGATGGTCCATCTCGGCGAAATAGAAGTCTCCGGCGGGCCGGATCTCGGTGGTGATCGTGCCGAGTCCGGCGGCGTCGAGGGCCGCCTGGTACGCATCCCGGCTCGCCAGCGCCAGCCGGAGCTGCTCCTCGGAGTGCGTGTAGATCGCCGAGCGATACTGGCTGCCCACGTCGTTGCC
>SXMI01000015.1 GCA_005777415.1 Actinomycetota bacterium
GCGGCCTGGTAGCTGGCGCAGCCGCCGACGATCACCGGCACCTCGAGGCGCCGGACCAGCAGCTTCAGGTCCAACGGCTCGCTGCCCGACGACGACACGTGCTCCGCCGAGGTCACCGTCCCGTGGATGAGGAGGAGGTCCGGCTCGGCGGCGATCACGTGCTCGAGCAGCGTCTCGGTGTGCGCCGGGCTGACCGACACGCAGGCGGTGCCGCCGGCTCCCCGGATCTCCTCGACCCGGCGGCCGATCCGGTCGGGGTCGACCGGCGCCGAGTACACGTCCCGCAGGACGGCCACGTGGTCGGCCGAGCTGTCGGCGGCGGCCCGGGCGATCCGCTCCAGCTGGGGGGTCGGGTCGTCGTAGCGGGTCCAGAGCCCCTCGACGTGCAGGGCACCGACGCCGCCCAGCCGGGACATCTCCACCGCCGTCGCCGGGCTCGTGACGCCGTCGGAGTCCGACGCGATCACGGGGATGTCGAAGCCGTAGGCGTCGATCTGCCAGCTCAGGTCGACGTCGTCCGCGCCACGGGTCCGACGGCTGGGCACGATGGCGACCTCGTCGAGCGAGTAGCTCCGACGGCCGTCCTTCCCCATGCCGATCTCGATCTCTGCCACCTCACGCACCTTCTGTGCAGGAAAGCGGAGAGTCTAGGCGTCTCCCGGATGCCCCCCGGGCGCTTTCGCCACGTGTCGTCCCGGGGGACTCGCCGCCCGGCCGATCCCTGCCTCTCGGTGCGCTCGGCGCCACGTGTGGCGTCCAGCGCAGCGAATCGCCGGCGGGGACGCCAGCGAGCCGGCGGGCGATCAGCTGCGCAGGGCCCGGAGGATCTGCTTGGCGACCGTGGAGTTCATCGACCACACGACCTTGCGGCCGGTCTCCGTCGCCTGACGCACCACGCTGCCGCCGGTCATCTCCTCGATCGAGTCCAGACCGGCGATCACCGCCGACCGGGTCGTGTCGGTCGCCTTGTAGCCCATGTTCGTCAGACCCTTGACCAGATCGGACTGCGCCACCGGGTCCGGCGCCGACGCCGCGATGATCCGGAGGGCGTCCTTGGTGAGCTCGGCCCCCTGGTTGACCGCCTCGGCGGCCGACAGCGACGAGCCCTCCTCGCCGTCGAGCGAGGCCAGCCAGCGACGCACCTTGACCACGATCTCACCGTGGGTCTCACCGTCGAAGGACAGGGTCGGCATGGCCTCCACGCTACCCGTGAGCCCGGTGAACCCCTGCTTCCGCTCCGACTAGCATCGACCCATGGCGACGCTCCCCCACGACTCCGACGCTGATCCGACCGCACGATTCGGCTCCATGGGGCTCACCTTCGACGACGTCTGCCTGCTCCCCGCGGCCTCGGACGTGATCCCCGCCGAGGTCGACACCGGAACCCGCCTGACCGCCAACCTTCGGCTCGCCATCCCGCTCGTGTCCGCCGCCATGGACACCGTCACCGAGGCGCGACTCGCCATCGCCGTCGCCCGGGAGGGCGGACTGGGCGTCATCCACCGGAACCTGTCGATCGAGGACCAGGTGACGGAGGTGGACAAGGTCAAGCGGTCCGAGTCCGGCATGATCGTCGACCCGGTCACCCTCGGTCCCGACGACCTGGTCGGCGCCGCACTCGACCTGATGGCGAAGTACCGGATCAGCGGAGTGCCCATCGTCGACGGGGATCGCAAGCTGGTCGGCATCCTGACCAACCGGGACCTGCGCTTCGAGGACGACCCGAACCGCCCGATCCGGGACGTCATGACCTCGGACGGCCTGGTCACCGCACCGAGGGGGACCACGCTCGAGCAGGCCCAGTCGATCCTGGGTCGCCACCGGATCGAGAAGCTGCCGGTCGTGGACGACGAGTACCGGATCGCCGGACTCATCACGGTCAAGGACATCAACAAGAAGCTGAAGTACCCGCACGCGACCAAGGACGAGCAGGGTCGGCTGCAGGTCGCCGCTGCGGTCGGCGTGGGCGACGACGCGGTGGAACGGGCGCAGGCGCTCGTGGACGCCGGGGTCGACGTCCTGGTCGTCGACACGGCGCACGGCCACAGCTCGGGCGTGCTCGACGTGGTGCGCAAGGTCAAGGCCAACCTGTCGGTCGACGTCGTGGCGGGCAACATCGCCACCGGCGAGGCCGCCGCCGCCCTGATCGACGCCGGGGCCGACGCCGTGAAGGTGGGCGTCGGACCGGGGTCGATCTGCACGACCCGGATCGTCGCCGGTGTGGGCGTCCCGCAGCTGACCGCGATCCACGAGTGCGCCCGGGTCGCCTCCGACGCCGGGGTCGGTGTCATCGCCGACGGCGGGGTGCGCTACTCGGGTGACATCGCCAAGGCGATCGGCGCCGGGGCCGACGCCGTCATGCTCGGCAGCCTGCTCGCCGGGGTCGACGAGACGCCCGGTGACATCGTCCTGAGCCAGGGCGAGCGCTACAAGGCGTACCGGGGGATGGGGTCGCTCGGTGCCATGAACGCCCGGTCGTTCTCCAAGGACCGGTACTTCCAGGGCGAGGTCGAGGTCACCGACAAGGTCGTGCCCGAGGGCGTCGAGGGGCGCGTGCCCTACAAGGGCCCCGCCGGCCTGCGCGAGGCACACCCCCACGACGTGACGATCACCGCCGAGGCACCCAACTACTGGATGTAGCCCGACCCGGCGGCTGGACAGGTCGCCTCAGACCGGGCAGGGATTGGCGTGGGCCTGCGGGACCCCGTTCGGGCAGGTCGTCTCGCCCCACTTGATGTTCGACAGGTTCGCGCCCGACACGTTGGCGCC
>SXMI01000099.1 GCA_005777415.1 Actinomycetota bacterium
AGTAGACCTCGGCGCCGCAGACGACCATCTCCATGGTGTCCATGCGGGCGATACGCCGGTAGAGCGTGCGTTCGGCGGCCCGACACGCCGCGGCCACGTCGCCGAGCTCACCGAGCGGCACCGGCCGCAGCTCCCCCGGCGGCATCCCGTCGGTGGTGAACAGACTGATCCCGCCGAGTCGGTCCAGGTAGTCCTCGGGGTCGGTGACGACGGTGCCGAAGTCGGTGATGCAGGCCTGCACGTCGTCGAGCACCAGACCGGCGACCAGGTGCCCGTACGGCACGTCGGCGGCGACGTCGGACCACCCGAAATCCGACGGACCCATCTGGTAGAAGTCGCGCACGATCATGGTCCGGCCCGCCGGTGCGAGGCCGAGCTCGCCCAGGTCGTAGGGGCCGGTGTCACCGGAACCGACCCGGGTGTCGAAGTACAGGAGGAACAGGTAGCTGACCAGCGAGGCCAGGTGCCTGCGGACCTCGGCCCGCTCCTCGTCACCCACGGGCTGCGCCTCTCCCGCCAGTTGGGCCACGACATCGTCGTCGTAGACGCGGATCGTGCCGCCGGTGTCGTCGGCACTGCGGGACCCGTCGCCCCGGAACCCCCGGGCGGCGGCGTCCCAGAACTCGAGCACCTCGAGCGTTTCCGACGGCCGGTCGAGCGACGGGTCGAACTGCGACAGGATCTTGCGGCCGAGCAGGTGGAAGTTGGCGATGGACCACAGGTGCACCGTGTTGATCCGCGACCCCGGCCGTCGACCGGCGGCGCCGACCTGCTCCGGGTCCATGGCCGCCGCGATCGTGCGCATGGCGTCGGGGTAGCGGAGGAACGCCTCGCAGCAGGCCACCAGGATGTAGCTGGTGACCGGGATCATCTGCGACTGGTAGCTGGTCCGCTCCGTCGTCAGCCGGTGGGCCAGCGGCGAGTGGTACCCGATCAGCTCGTCGACCCTCGCCAGTTGCTCGTCGGTCAGTTCGCCGCCATCACCCACGGACGATGCCGTCCGGTCCGGAGCAGTCCAGCTCGACGGTCGTGCCGCTGACCGGCGGCTCGGTGAACTCGCAGCCCATGACGCACGGCAGGCCGTGTTCCCGGCTGACGATCCCGATGTGGCTCCGCAGCGTGCCGGCGGTGCAGATGATGCCGGCGAGCTCGTGGTAGAGCGGCGCCAGGAACGTCGCCCCGGCATCACGGACCAGCACGACCACCTCGCCGTCGGCGACCACCCCGTCGTCGAGCTCGTCGAGCAGGTTGATGACGTCGTCGCGACCTTCCATGACCCGCAGGACACCCTGCACCGGCGGATGGTCGAACACCTTCTGACCACGGCCCAGCTCGTCCATCGGCGGCATCCTAGGGACAGTAGGGTTCGCCCCGTGTTGAAGTACCTGTCGGACGCCTGGATGGACGCTGCGGCGGAGGCGATCGCCGCCGACGAGTCGCTCGCCGCCGCTGCGGCGGATCTGGACCTGGCGGTGGACTACGAGATCACCGGGTCGCCGTTCGGCAAGCGCCGCTACCAGTTGCGCTTCGACCACGGTGCCGTCGCACTGGTGAACCCACCGGTCGACGAGGCGCAGGTCGGCTTCTCGACCGACTACGACACCGCCGCCGAGATCGCCCGGGGCGGACTCGCCGTCCAGGTCGCCTTCATGCAAGGCCGACTGAAGCTCGAGGGCGACGTGGCGGTCCTGGTCCGGGACGGCGCCGCACTCGACGGTGTGGGCGACGCGCTCGCCGAGCTCCGGTCCACCACCGAGTACTGACCCGGACGCGGCCGTCCCCGGCCGCCGATCCGCAGGAGCGGAGCCGACGACCGGGGACGAGCCGGGACGAGCAGGTCGGATCAGGCGACCGGGATGGTCACCGCCAGGGTCTGGAGCGTGCCGCCCGAGGCCGAACCGACCACGTACACGTTGGTCAACACCTTGGACGACAGCGTGAGCTTGTCGACCGACAGCACAGCGGTGCGGGTGCCGGCCAGTCGCACATCCACGTTGTACCGGAGGTACGACGGCAGGGTGAGCGTGGCGGCGTCGCCGTTGGTGGCACCGCGGACGACGGTGAACTTGAGCGACGGGAACTTGCGGCTGAACGGGAGGATCCCGGCGGCCACGTCGACGGCGGGCGCTGCGGCGGCGTGGTGCAGCGCCACCTTGGCCTTGCCCCTGCGGTTCGCGGACGTGTCGTTGGCGAACACGTTCAGGCCGGGCGTGCCCTGGTCGTCGATGAAGCTGGCCACCACCGAGAAGTTGCCACCGGCGGGGACGGCGACATCCTGCTGGATCAGGGTGGTCACACCGTCGGGGGTGCGGACCTCGATGTCGTAGCTGGCGGCAGGAAGCGTGAGCGGACCGACCGTCGAGCCGAACAGGAAGTCGTCGATCGCCAGGCCGTCGTTGACGTAGACGTCGACCTTGGTGCCCGGGCCGAGCAGGCTGTCGAGCGGCAGGCCGTGGGTCACGTAGACCTGCGACGTACCGGTCTCGGCGCCGGCCACGGCGGGCAGGGCGAACATGGCGGACACTGCGGCGAGTACCACAGCCAGGAACTTGCGCATGGGGTTGTCTCCTCGGGACGGGGCGACACCGTCGTCGCCGAGGAGTAGTTCGTCGTCGGAGCGCCGGGCGGATGCGCCCGGCCGACGATCAGATCAGGCCCAGGTCGGCGACGGCGTCGCGCTCCTCGACCAGCTCGGCCGCCGAGGCGTCGATCTTCGCCTGGGAGAAGTCGTTGATCTCGAGGCCCTGGACGATGGAGTACTCGCCGCCGGCGCAGGTGCACGGGAACGACGAGATGATCCC
>SXMI01000100.1 GCA_005777415.1 Actinomycetota bacterium
ATCGGTGGTGCCGAGCACGCCGTGCTGCACCTCATGTACGCCAGGTTCATCACGAAAGCCCTGAGCGACCTGGGCGTGGCGCCCGCCGACCTGCGCGAGCCGTTCCGGCGGCTGTTCACCCAGGGGATGATCCGACTCGGCGGCACGAAGATGTCGAAGTCGAAGGGCAACCTGGTCGCCCCGGAGGAGATCATCGACACCCTCGGGGCCGACACGCTCCGTCTGGCGCACCTCTCGGTGAAGCCACCGGAGGAGGACGTCGACTGGGAGGACGTCGGGCTCGAGGGCTGCGCCCGGTTCCTGCACCGGGTCTGGCGGCTGGCGCTCCCGGCCGCCGCGGACACCTGGACCCTGCACGACGGCCCGGCCACCGAGGCCGACGAACAGGTCCGCCGCGGCACGCACCGTCTGGTGGCCGACGTGACCTCGGCGTTCGAGCGGTGGTCGTACCACGTGGCGGTGGCCCGGTTCATGGCCTTCGTCAACGAGCTCCAGCGGGCGGCGCGTGACGAGCCCGGCCTGCGTCGCGACACCCACGCCGAGGCGGTCGACACCCTGCTGCTGCTGCTCGCCCCGGCGGCCCCGCACCTGGCCGCCGAGCTCTGGTCGCGGCGGCACACCGGCGAGCACGTCCACGAGCGGCCCTGGCCGGTGGCGGACGAGTCGCTGCTGGTCGAGGACACGGTGACGATGGTCGTGCAGGTCGACGGCAAGGTGCGCGACCGCATCGAGGTGGCGGCCGGAGCCGACGAGGCCGCCTGCGTGGCCGCCGCCCTGGCCTCGCCCAAGGTCGTCGCGCTCCTCGGCGGCGCGACTCCCGCCCGGGTCGTCGCCCGTCCGCCCAAGGTCGTCAACGTGGTGCGGTCGTGACCGCAGGACGCGAGACGCTCGTCGATCGGATCGAGGCGGTCGCCGAACGCGGCGTCGGGTCGATCACCTTCGTCTCGGGTGACGACCACGAGACGGCGTCCTGGACGACGCTCCACCTCGAGGCCCGGGCCGTGGCGGCCCGCCTGCAGGCCGAGGGGATCGGGCCGGGGTCGCACGTCGCGCTGCTCGGCCCGACGACCCGGCCGCTCGTCACGGCGATCCAGGGGGTGTGGCTGGCCGGCGCCACGCTGGTGACGATGCCGCTGCCCATGCGGATGGGCGCGCTCGAGCAGTTCATCGAGCAGACGCGACAGCGGATCCGTCGCTCCGACACCGACCTGGTGCTGATCGACCCCGAGCTGGCGGCGTTCGTGGCACCCGAGCCCGGTGACCCGCCGTTCCTGGGTCTGGACCAGGTGGCGGGACCGGGGGCGACGGCGTCCTCGGACGACTACCGCCGCCCCGACGTCGACCCGGGATCGCTGGCGGTGCTGCAGTTCACCTCGGGCTCCACCTCGGAACCGAAGGGCGTGATGCTCGCCCACGAGCGGATCTGCAACAACCTCACGGGTGCCGTGCAGGCCGCCGCCATCACCGACGACGACGTCATCGTGTCCTGGCTGCCGCTCTACCACGACATGGGGCTGATCGGTCTGTTGACCATCCCCATGACGCTGTGCGGCACCCTCGTCCAGGGCGCTCCCCAGGACTTCCTGGCCCGACCGATCCGGTGGATGCGCTGGCTCAGCGAGTTCCGCGGCACCGGGACCGCCGGTCCCAACTTCGCCTATGCCCTGGCGGCCCGGAGCCTCAAGCGGACCGATGAGGAGCTCGATCTCTCGGCGGTCCGGATCCTGCTCAACGGCGCCGAACCGGTCGAGGCCGCCACGTTCGATCGGTTCTACGGCGCCGGGGAACGGTTCGGGCTCCGGCGGGCCACGGCGTTCCCGGCCTTCGGCATGGCCGAGGTCTGCATCGCCGGGACGTTCCCGGAGCCGGGGATCGAGCTGCGGACCGACTGGGTCGACCGGCAGTCGCTCGAACGTGACCGCCGGGCCGTGCCGGCGGACCCCGGGTCCTCGTCGGCGACGGAGCTGGCCCTGCTCGGCCGTCCGGTGCCGGGCCTCGAGATCCGGGTCGTCGACCCCGACTCCGGCGAGGAGCTGGGGGAGCGGTGCGTCGGCGAGCTGCTCATCGCCGGCAACTCGCTGACCGAGGGGTACTACCGGAACCCCGAGGCCACCGAGGAGCTGATCCGTGACGGGTGGCTGCACACCGGCGACCTGGCCTACATCGTCGACGAGCAGCTCGTGGTCTGCGGTCGCATCAAGGACGTGATGATCGTCGGCGGCCGCAACGTCTATCCCCAGGACGTCGAGAAGGTGGTGGGTGAGGTCGAGGGCGTCCGTGCGGGCAACGTGATCGCCTTCGGCGTGGAGGGTCGCCACGGCGCCCAGAACGTGATCGTCGTGGCCGAGACCCGCGAGTCGGCCCACCTCGACGACCTGGCCCGTCGGATCGTCGGTGCGGTCACGGAGTCGGTCGGGATCCCGCCCAAGGAGGTCGTGCTCGTCGACCCGGGGACCGTCCCGAAGACCTCCTCCGGGAAGCTCCAGCGGTCGGCCTGCCGCCAGCAGTACCAGGGCGGCGAGCTCGCCCGACGCTGATCGGCTGCGCGCCGCCTCGGCTCCGCTGCGCGAGGTGGCTACCGGCGGTAAGGTCTCGCCGACGTCGTCTCGCCGACGTCGTCGCGACGGATGGTCCGGGGGGTTCAGGCATCGGCCACGGGGAGGCACGGTGAGTTCTGCCGGGGTGCAGGGGGGTGGGGCAGCGAGCGCACGGGGCCGGGTCGGCGAGCCGCGTTCGTGGTGGTCCCGTCTGGCCCCGGTCGCCCCGGCCGTCGGCATCCTCCTCATCCAGCAGGTCTGCTTCCCCATGCCGCTCGGCGCGGTCGCCTCGGGTGTGGTGCTCGGCCTCCTCGGCGCCCTCGGTGCGCTCGGCCTGGCGCTGATCTGGAGGGCCAACCGCATCATCAACTTCGCCCAGGGTGACCTGGGGGCCCTGCCGGCGACGCTCGGCGTGCTGCTGGTGGTCCTCGGCGGACTCCCGTGGGTCGTCGGGGTGGCCGCCGGCCTGGGGGCCGCCGTGGTGGTCGGCGTGCTCGCCGACGTCCTCGTGATCCGGCGCTTCTTCTCCTCGCCCCGGCTCCTCCTCACGGTGGCGACCATCGGGTTGGCGCAGGTGCTCGCGTTCGGGGCGCTGTTGCTGCCCAGCCTGTGGGACGAGGGCCCGGGGATCCGGACCCTGCCGCCGCCGTTCGAGTTCTCCTTCGACTTCGGCGGGGTGATCTTCGACGCGAACGACCTCCTCGCGGTCGTCATCGCCCCGCTGCTCATGGTGGGTCTGGCCGTCCTGCTCCGTGCCACCGACACCGGGGTGGCGGTCCGGGCCAGCGCCGATCGGGTGGAGCGCGCCGCGTTGCTCGGGGTTCCGGTCCACCGCCTCGAGGCCCAGGTCTGGACCCTCGCGACCGTGCTGTCGTTCGCGTCGGTGATGCTCACCGCCGGGGTCACCAACCTGCCGTTCGGCGTCGGCCTCGGCCTCGCCGTCGTGCTCCGCGCCCTCGCTGCGCTGGTCATCGGCCGGATGACCGACCTGGTGGCGATCGCCTCGGCGGCGGTCGCGATCGGCGTCCTCGAGCGGGGGATCGAGTGGAACACGGGCGACGTGCTGCTCCTCGCCCCGGTGCTCGCCGCCCTCATCCTGGCGAGCCTCCTGCTGCAGCGGCGGGGTCAGACCCGGGCCGAGCGCAACACCTCCTCGTCCTGGCGGGGTGTGGGTGACGTCCGACCGACGCCCCGGGTGCTGGCCCGCCTGCCCGAGGTCCGTGCGGCCACGGCCGCTCTGTGGCTGCTGATCCTGGCGGCCGTGGTCCTGGGTCCGCTCGCCATGGGGACCAACGGGCAGCTGAAGGCGGCCACCGTCGTCGGCTTCGCCGTGGTGGGCGTGTCGATCGTCGTGCTGACGGGCTGGGCCGGACCGGTCTCGCTCGGTCAGATGGCCTTCGTCGGTGTGGGCGCCGCGGTCGGCGCCCGGGTCATGGGGGAGTGGGGCTGGGAGCCGGTGACGGCGATGCTCGTGGCTGCGCTGGTGGGCGCCGTGGTGGCCGTCGTCGTCGGGCTCCCGGCGCTCCGGCTCGACGGGCTCTACCTGGCGGTGACCACCCTGGCGTTGTCCCTGGCCGCCTCGGCGTGGATCTTCTCCAACCGAATCGCCGAGTGGATCCCGCTCGGGGCCTTCGAGCGTCCGTCGGTCCTGCTGAGCATCCCCGTCGACACGCCGCTGCGGATCTACTACTTCTCGCTCGCGGTGCTGGCGGTCGTGCTCGTGGCGCTCCGAGGGCTCCGGCGGGGCCGCACCGGACGGATCCTGCTGGCGTTGCGCGACAACGAACCCGGCGTGAGCGCCTTCGGTGTGTCCCCGGTGCGGGCCAAGCTCACGGCGTTCGCGGTCTCGGGCGCGGTCGCGGCGGTCGCCGGGGTGCTGTTCGTGTTGCAACAGGGCGCCTTCCGGGCCACGACGTTCCTGCCCGAGGAGAGCCTCACGGTCTTCGTGTCCACGGTCATCGGTGGGCTCGCCAGCCTGACCGGCGGCGTGCTCGGGGCGGTGTTCCAGCGGGGTGCGCAGTGGTTGCTGCCGGCCCCGTGGTCGTTCTTCGCCACCGGCGCCGGGGTGCTCCTGGTCCTGTTGTTCCTGCCGGACGGACTCGGCGGCCTCTGGTGGCGGGTCCGTGACCGCGGCCTGCGGTGGGCGGCGCGCCGGCACTCGGTCCCGTCGCTGGCGCTGGACCGGTCGGCCACCGAGGACCACGTGGTCGACGCCGGAGTCGAGCCCGTCCCCGAGGATCCGGGCGTCGCCGCGGCCGACCGGGCGCTCGCCGAGGTCGGCGGTGCCGCCGCCGGGGAACCGACCGAGGGGGTCGAGTCGTGACCTCCACCGCGCCACCGGCCGACCGCCTGACCTGGGAGGACCTGCGGGAGTCGGCCCGCGGGGTGGTGGCCCCCCGTCGCTGGGCGGCGACCCTGCGCCACCCGGTGCGGGCGCTGCAGGACATGATCGGCGACGGCCCGCTGCTCGCCCTGCTCGTCCTGTTCGGGCTCAACGCCGTCGATGAGCTCGACCGCACGGGGTTCGGCATCCTCCTGCCCAACATCCGGGACGCGTTCGGGCTCTCGAACGCCGGCGTCCTCACGATGCTCGCCCTGATCGGGCTGGGCTCGCTGCTGCTGCAGCTGCCGATCGCCTGGTGGGCCGACACCGGCAACCGCATCGTCATCACCCTGCTGGGCGCGCTGGTGTGGGCGGCGTTCTCGGTCTTCACCGGCCTCTCGGTCGCCATCTGGATGCTCGTCGTCGCCCGGATCGGCTCCGGGATCGGGGCGGCGGTGGTGGCCCCCACCCACAACTCGTTGTTGTCCGACTACTACGCCGTGGACCGGCGGCCGGCGGTGTTCTCGTTCCACCGCGCCGCCAACGTGCTCGGCCAGTTCGCCGGTCCGCTCCTCGCCGGCACCCTGGCGTACTTCTTCGGTTGGCGGACGCCGTTCCTGGTCTTCGCCGTGCCGACGGTCCTCCTGGTGATCGTGGGGACCCGCATGCGGGACCCGGTGCGCGGCGCCCAGGAGCGGAAGGCCGCCGGCGCGTCGGCGGCGGCGATCGAGACCGAGGAGCCGACCGCGAGCTTCGGCGAGGCGTGGCGACTGGTCTGGAAGGTCGACGTGCTGCGCCGCATCTGGTACGCCACGCCGTTCCTGGCGGTGTCGTTCATCGGCTTCGTCGCACTCGCCAGCCTGCTCTACGAGGAGGTGTACCAGCTCAACGAGCTCGAGCGCGGCTACCTGGCGGCGCTGGTCGAACCGTTCCAGCTGGTGGGGTTGGCCGTCGGGGCCCGGTTGGGGACCCGACTGTTCCTGCGGGATCCGGCGCTGGTGTTCCAGTTCCTCAAGTGGGTCGCGCTCACCTGCTCCGCCCTGGCGGCGGTGTTCGCCCTCTCGCCGGCGTTGTGGATGACCGTCGTGGCGAACATCCTCCTGACCACGATCCTGGCGATCCTGCTGCCCGGCCTGCTCGCCACCCTCTCGCTGGCGATCCCGGCGCGGGCCCGGGCGATCGGGTTCTCCGTCTCCTCGTGGTGGGCGATCCCGGGGCTGTTGCTCCTCCCGGCCATCGGCTGGATCAGCGACACTTTCGGCACCCGCCAGGGGATGCTCGTGATGACGCCCGTCCTCGCCGTCGGTGGCCTCATGATCGCGTCGGGCGGCAAGGTGATCCGGCGGGACATCGACGACGTCTGGAGGTCGTCCGCCGCCCGGTCCCAGGCCTTGGTGGATCGGGCCGAGGGTCGTTCCAAGTTGCTCGTCGTCCACGATCTGAACGTGGGGTACGGCGGGATGCAGGTCCTGTTCGACGTGAACATGGAGGTCGCCGAGGGCGAGGTCGTCGCGCTCCTGGGCACGAACGGCGCCGGGAAGTCCACGCTGCTGCGGGCGGTCTCGGGCGTCACCGAGGCCGACTTCGGGGCGGTGATCCTGGACGGCCGGGACATCACCCACGCCCCGCCCAGCGAGATCGCCCGGCTCGGCGTCGGGCAGGTCCCGGGTGGTGCAGCGGTGTTCCCGAGCCTCACCGTGCGGGAGAACCTGCGGACCGCCGGGTGGCTCCTCCGCCGGGACGCGGACCGCCTGCAGCGCCGGACCGAGCAGGTGCTCGGGTCGTTCCCGGTGCTCGCCGAACGGCTCGACGAACCGGCGGCGAACCTCTCCGGCGGCCAGCAGCAGATGCTGGGGTTGGGGATGGCCCTCATCAGCGAGCCGAAGCTGCTGGTGATCGACGAGCTGAGCCTCGGCCTGGCACCGGTCGTGGTCGGCCAGCTCGCCGAGCTGGTGCGGGAGGTGGCAGCTCGTGGCACGACCGTGCTGCTCGTGGAGCAGTCGGTGAACATCGCGCTCGAGCTGGCCACGACGGCGTACTTCATGGAGCGCGGCCGGATCCGGTTCTCCGGGCCGGCCCGGGAGCTCCTGGAGCGTCCCGACCTCCTGCGGGCGGTCTTCCTCGACGACACGGGCCCGGCGGCGGCGGCTCCGGCCGCATCGGCGGTGAGGGCCACCGGCGACCGGGACTCGGCGATGCCGGCGCTGCGCCTCGAGGGGGTGACCCGTCGCTTCGGCGGCGTCATCGCGGTCAACGACGTCACGCTGGACGTCGCTCCCGGTCAGGTGGTCGGCCTCATCGGCCAGAACGGTGCGGGCAAGACGACCATCTTCGATCTCATCTGCGGCTACCAACCGCTCGACGGGGGCCGGATCCTCATCGGCGACCGGGACCTCGGGGACTCGTCCCCGGCGGCGCGGGCCCGGCTCGGTCTCGGTCGGACGTTCCAGGGTGGACGGCTGTTCCCCGGACTCATCGTGTCCGAGGCGATCGCCGTGTCCCTCGACCGGACGGTCGACGTCCGTGACCCGTTCAGCGACGCCCTCCGCCTGCCGGCGGCCTACGACAGCGAGCTGGCGGTGGCGGCGCGGGTCGACGAGCTGCTCGCCCTGTTCGGCCTCGAGGCGTACCGGGACGTGTTCGTCGCCGATCTCTCCACCGGAACGAGGCGCATCGTCGAACTGGCCTGCGTGGTCGGCCACCAGCCCTCGCTCCTGCTCCTCGACGAACCCGGAGCCGGCGTCGCCCAGCGCGAGGTCGAGGCGCTCGGCGGCCTGTTGCTGCGCATCCGCGACGAGTTGGGCTGCGGCATCGTGCTGATCGAGCACGACATGCCGCTGGTGTCCTCCGTGGCGGACGGGCTCGTGGCGCTCGAGGCCGGGTCCGTCATCTCGAGCGGAGCGCCGGCTCAGGTCCTCAGCGACCCGCTCGTCGTCGCCTCCTACCTTGGGCAGGACCGCTCGGTGGTGGAGCGGTCGGGTCCCGGTGGGGCGGCGCCGGAGCCGGGAACCCCCATGACGGCCGTGGCCACGGCCACCGACCCCGAGCCCGACACGGAGGAACGATCGTGAGCACCGAGGAGGGTTCCCCAGTGGAGGACGCCGGATCGCCCGGAGGGATTGCGGCGGGGCGCGGCACCCCGGCCCGGGGCAACGCGCTGCGCCGATGGGGGCCGTTCACTGCGATCCTGCTCGCCCTGGCACTGTTCGTCGGCCTCGTCGCCCGGGGCGGGGGCGAGTCCGTCGCGGTCGACGACACCCTCCCCGAGTCGGGCCTCATGGCCGACCCGGCCAACGTCGAGCTCCCCAACGGCGTGCTCCCGTTCGAGGTGGCCGAGGCCCGGGGCGAGGTCGGCGACATCGACTGGGGCCCCCGCTGCGACGTGGAGACCGGCCGCCTGCGACTCCCGTTGTCGCCGCCGCCCTCGTGCTTCGCCCCGTTCGAGGGCGACAACGGCGGGGCCACCTCGACCGGTGTCACGGCGGAGACGATCAAGGTCGTCGTCTACACCCCGCAGCTCAACGACCCGTTGTTGAGCTTCATCTACGCGCAGATCGGCAACGACGACACACCGCAGAAGGTCTTCGACACCTACGTCGGGTTCAACGAGATCATGGCCCGCTACTACGAGACCTACGGCCGGAGGGTCGAGCTGATCAAGTACGAGGCGACGGGGAGCAGCGCGGACGCCGTGGCGGCCGCCGCCGATGCCGAGACGATCGCCCGTGACATCCAGCCCTTCGCCGTGCTCGGCGGGCCGAACCTGACCGGGGCGTTCGCCGAGACGCTGGCCGCGAACCAGGTCCTGTGCATCTCGTGCGCACCGGGCCAGACCGCCGAGTGGTTCGAGGAGCGGGGGCCCTACGTCTGGGACATCGGCAAGAACATCGACCAGAACATCCAGATGACCGCCGAGTACGTGACCAAGCGGCTCGCCGGCGGGAACGCCGTCTACGGCGGGCCGGAGGTGGTCGACCAGCCCCGGGTGTTCGGCCGGGTGTTCCTCGAGGGGCTCAATGCCTCGCAGGAACCGAGTGAGCGGTTCCGGGCCCTGCTCGGGGAGGGCGGCGTCGAGTTCGCCGAGGAGGCCTCGTACGCCGATCCGGTGAGTCTGGGCGGCACCGCCCGGGAGATCATGGCCCGCTTCAAGGCCGCCGGCGTGACCACCATCCTGTTCGCCGGTGATCCGCTGGCCCCGCAGGCGCTGACCCAGGCGGCGACCGAGCAGGACTACTTCCCCGAGTGGGTCATCACCGGCTCGGCGCTCACCGACACGACCATCTTCGGGCGCACGTACGACCAGGCCCAGTGGGAGCACGCGTTCGGTCCGTCGAACCTGTTCGCCCGCGTGAGTCCGACCGTGGCCGGGTCCGGGTACCTGTACCGCTGGTACTTCGACGGGGCCGAGCCGCCGGCCCAGCAGTCCGCGTTGATCCTGCCCAGCCTGCAGCTGCTCTACGGCGTGCTCCAGGGGGCGGGGACCGACCTCTCGCCCGAGATGTTCCGCCAGGTCATCTTCGCCTCCGAGATCATCCCCGGCTCGGTGATCGCCCCCCAGATCAGCTGGGGCGAGCGGGGCATCTGGCCCGGGGTCGACTACGCAGGCCTCGACGACCAGACCGAGGTCTGGTGGGACCCGTCGGCCACCGGCGAGGACGAGATCGGCAACGACGGTGCCGGGATGTGGACCTACGCCGACGGGGGCCGTCGGTACCTGCCCGGCGGTTGGCCCGACTCGCCACCCGCGCTGTTCGGCGACGACGTGAACCCGGTGGCGCTCTACGAGCAGCTGCCCGAGGGGATCACGCTCCCGCAGTACGAGCCGCTGCCCCGCTGAGCCGACCGCCCCTGGCTCAGTCGTCGTCCTGGTGGCGCAGGAACTCCTGGAGCTCGGCTGCGAGCTCGTCGCCGGTCGGGAGCTCGCCGCCGTCGAGCAGGGTCTCGAGGTCGGTGTCGTCGTCGGAGTCGGCGAGCTCCTCGAGCTGGGTCACCATGGCCTGGTGCTGGGGGTTCTCGGCGACCAGCGCGTCGAGTCGCTCACGGGTGGCGGCGGCCTCCTCGCGGAGCTCGCCGTAGGCGGGTTCGATCCCGGTGGACCGACCGAGCCCGTCGAGCAGCGAGACGCTGGCCGCCGGGTACGGCATGGAGGCGACGTAGTGGGGGACCTGCGCCCAGAGGCCGAACGTCGGGATCCCGTTGGCGTTGAGCACCTGGTCCAGCACGGCGTGGATCCCGGCGGGCACGTCGAGGGTGCCGCGGACGTAGCCGCGCATGTGGTCCGAGAGGTCCGGCGAGGACGTGGTGATCGCCAGCTTGGCGTCGCGGGTGTGGGGGACCGGAGCGGGGTAGGCCCCGAGCGTCACGGCCGAGCGGCAGTCCAGCTCGAGGGCCAGTTCCACGACCGCCTCGGCGAAGGCGAGCCACTCGAAGTCGGGCTCGGCCCCCACGAGCACGGCCACGTCGGCGCCGCGCTCGTCCAGACCGGCGCGCAGTTCGGTCGCCGGCCAGGTCAGCCCGGTGATGAGCCCGTCCTCGAGGTGCATGATCGGGCGCCGGGCCCGGTGGTCGAGCAGGCGGTCGGCGTCGAAGGACGCCACGGTCTCGGCGTCGGCGCCGGTCAACAGCGCCGACATGGCGTTGGCCGACCCCATCCCGGCGTCGATCCACCCCTCGAGGCCGATGACGAGCACCGGTCGGTCCAGTTCGGGCACGACGATGCGCTCGTAGAGTTCGCTCACAGGATTCCCGCCTCCTCGGCCGTGGTCAGCGTCGTGTCCGCCAACAGGTCGAGCATCCGGCGGAACCCCTCGACCTGCTCCGTCGGGACCTCGCCCATGGCCCCGCCGGCGTACCTGGCGTACACGCCGGCGATGATGCAGGTCAGCTTCCAGAAGCCGAACGCCACGTAGTAGCCGAGCTGGGACAGGTCCCGGTCGGAGCGCTCGGCGTACCGCTGCACCAACTCCGCAGACCTCGGGAAGCCGTCCAGCGCGGTCGGTGCCGCCTGCGGGAGGACGGCCGGGCCGCCCGGGTCCGTCCAGTAGACGCAGAGCAGGCCCAGGTCCGCGAGCGGGTCGCCGAGGGTGCAGATCTCCCAGTCGAGGACGGCGACCACGTTGCCGTCGTCGCCGAGCATGCAGTTGTCGAGCCGGTCGTCGCCGTGGACGATCGCCACGCCC
>SXMI01000101.1 GCA_005777415.1 Actinomycetota bacterium
CGCTCGGCACTGCAGAACGCCGCGTCGATCGCTGCGCTGTTCCTGACGACCGAGGCCGTCGTGACCGACGCGCCCGAGCCCGCCGCCGGCGGTGCACCGGGCGGGATGGGTGACATGGACTTCTGAGTCGGGCCGACCCGATGGAGCTCGGCGACCTGGCGGTGGTGGTGCTCACGCTCGTCGTGGGCTTCGCTGCCGGGGTGTTGTCGGCGCTCCTCGGTGTCGGCGGGGCCGTCGTCACGACACCGGCCGTCCGCCTGCTCGGGGCGACACCCATCGAGGCGGTCGGCTCCACCGTCCCGGCCATCCTCCCGGGTGCGATCAGCGGGACGCTCCGCTACGCGCGTGAGGGACTGGTCGACTGGCGGGCGGCGCTCGGTCTGGCCGTGCCTGGTGCGCTGACGGCGCTGGTCGGTGCGCTGGTGTCGGGTCTGGTCGACGCCACCTGGCTCATGCTGGCGACGGCCGGGCTGATGCTGTGGTCGGGGATCACCGTGGTCCGCGGCGGCCGGACCGGCGCCGATCGCAACGGCGCCGATCGCAACGGCGCCGGGCCGGTCCCGTCCGATGACGACCCGATCGACGAGCTGCTGTCGGGGTTCGAGTCCTCGGAGACCGACCTGGCGTTCGTCGAGGACCACGACGCATCCGCCGGTGCTCCTCGCCGCTCCCTGGCACTGCTGGTGCCCCTGGGTGCCGCATCCGGGTTCGTGGCCGGCCTGTTGGGGGTGGGCGGCGGGATCGTGATGGTCCCGATGCTCACCGGGCCGCTCCGGATCCCCATGCGATCGGCGGTGGCGTCGAGCCTCGTGGCTGTTGCGATCTTCTCGGTACCTGCCCTGGCGGGGCACGTGGCGCTCGGTCACGTCGACTGGGCGTTCGCGATCCCACTGGCCGTCGGAGTGGTCCCCGGCGCCCGGGTCGGGGCCCGAATCACGATCGGCGCCTCGGACCGCTCGGTCCGCCGATGGTTCGGGATCCTGGTCGTCGTGCTGGCCGTCGTCTACGGCGTGGCCGAGGCGTCGGCGCTGCGCTGAGTCGATCCGTAGACTCGGATGCATGTCCGAGACCCTTCCGTCCGTCCCCTCGGAGGGGACCTCCGTCGTCCACCTGTTCTTCCGGGTCGGTCCGTTGGTGGATCGGGACGAGGTCGTCTCGGCCTGCGAGGGTGCGGTGGCCCGCGGGGGGCAGGTGGTGACCGTGGCCATGCTCGGCCACAAGGCGGACCTGTGTGTGATGGCGCTCGCCGCCGACCAGTGGGACCTGCGTCGGCTGCAGACGGCGCTGGTCGCCGCCGGGCTCGAGCTCGTCGACAGCTACGTGTCGTTGACCGAGACCTCGGAGTACGCCCAGGGCGTCCCGGACGAGATGAAGCAGGCCCGACTGCACCCCGTCCTGCCGCCGGAGGGCAAGCCGGCGTTCTGCTTCTACCCCATGTCCAAGCGGCGCGAGGTCGGAGCGAACTGGTTCGAGCTGCCCTACGACGAGCGGCGTGAGCTCATGTACGAGCACGGCGCCTCGGGACGGAAGTTCGCCGGTCGGGTGCAGCAGGTCGTGACGGGCTCGACGGGAACGGACGACTACGAGTGGGGCGTGACGCTCTTCTGCGTGCACCCCGACGACGTCAAGGACGTCGTGTACACGATGCGCTTCGACCAGGCCTCGGCCCGCTTCGGGGAGTTCGGGACGTTCTACGTGGGCATGGTCGCGGAGCCGTCGACCGTCCTGGACGAGATCGGCGTGCCCTGAGCCGGGCGGCTGGGCCTTGGTGGTTCACCAGCCCCGTGACCCGGGGCCTCCCTTGAACGGACCCACCACATCCGGGGTGATCCACCCGCCGTAGAAGTCACCGTCGTTCGGCGTCACGACGTGCTCACCGACCCGGCAGACGTCGACCCGCGACGCGTAGAAGGCGACGTGGCCGGCGATCTCCCGGAACCGCTCCGTGGGCGTCGGGTAGGTCCAGGCGACGTCGTGGACCCTGCGGACCCCCTCGGCGTCCTCGAGTACCAGATCCAGGTAGCGGGCGACCCCCTTCCACTCGCAGTGGGTGGCACTGGCGCTCGGTCGCAGCAGCGACCCGTCCACGTCATCGGGCGGGAAGTAGTAGGCAGGGGCCTGTGAGGTCTCCAGCACCCGGTGCCCGCGCTCGGTCGAGGCCAGGACGACCGGTGTCCCGTCGGGCCGGATCACCTCGACCCGCAGCAGACGGTCGACCGGCTCGACCCGCGGCGGCCGGGGGAAGTCCCAGACGGACTCCTGGCCGGGTCCCGGTTCGATCCGTTGCGGTCGCACGTGGTCAGGATGCTGCGTGAGCGACGACGACGACCAGTTGCGGGCCCACGGCCTGGCACTCGCCGAGGCCGCTCGGGCGGCGCTCCCGGGTTGGGTCGAGCGGTGCGTCCGGCACCGCTGCGACGAAGCGGGGGTCGCCTACGACGACGCGGTCCGTTCGGCGACCCGGGAGGCCGCGACGGCGTGCTCGGCCCGGGTCGGCGATGAGCTCGTCGCCCTGCTGGTGGCGGACCCGGACGACCAGCGGGGCACGCCGCTCACCCTGCTCCGTCAGGCTGTGCGCTACCCGACCGAGGTGCTCGCGGCCGCCGGCGTGCCGCCCGTGGACCGTGACGACTTCGCCCGCCGGGCGTTCCCCGACGACCGCTACGACCTGAGTCCGGCGAGCTTCGAGGACGTGGACCCGGCGCTGCGTGACCCGGGCATCACCTGGGGCGCCGCCCGGGCCTGGGTGCACCACCGGCGTCACGCCGGTGGCGAGTGAGGGTCGGCGCCACGGCGGTGGTGGGTGATGGTCGGCGTCACCGCGGTGACGTGTGAGGGCCGTCAGTCCTGAGGGTCCTCGGGGGCCCGCCGCCAGCCGGCGTCCGTGATCGAGCGGGGTTCGAAGAACAGGCAGTCCTCGGGGCAGGCGAACGGGGCGTGGTCGGCCGCGTCGACCCGGCACCGCTGGACGAGCTCGCCTGCGCCCACGGTGCGACTGGAGTAGTGCCGGCAGTCCTCTCGGATGGCCACGTTCGGATGCTACGTGCCCGACGGGTCGTAAC
>SXMI01000102.1 GCA_005777415.1 Actinomycetota bacterium
CGATCGTCGTCGAGCTCACCGAGGGGGCGCTCGTCTCGGCACCGGAACAGGCCGCCGGCCGGCTCGCCCACCTCCGGCGGCTCGGGATCAGGGTTGCGCTGGACGACTTCGGGACCGGGTACTCCTCGCTCTCACACCTCCTGCGCTTCCCGGTCGACATCGTGAAGATCGACCGGTCCTTCGTGGCGGAGCTGACCCCCGAACAGGGCCGCAACAGCGTCGCAGCGGCGACCTGTCAGCTGGCGGAGACTCTCGGCCTGGACGTGGTGGCCGAGGGCATCGAGGAGCGGCAGCAGGCCGAGATCCTGGCCGGACTCGGCGTCCGGCACGCCCAGGGCTATCTCTTCTCGCGTCCGGTTCCGGTGGATGTCGCGATGGAGCAGGGGGAGTTCGTCGAGCTGAGCTCGGCTCTGCGCCCGGACGTACCCGGCTGAGATCGGCGAGCCGGTTCCCGGAGCCGTCGACGGGGCCCCGTCAGACGTCCTGACGCGGGTGGTCCCGGAAGAACTCCCAACTCGTCGTCGTGGCGTCGATCGACATGGTGGTCCGTCCCACGACCTGCTCGAGCGAGCGTGAGACATCGCTGCCGGGCCAGGAGTGCCCACCGCCCTCGATGACGAGGAACTCCACGTCCGCACCGGCCGGGCACCGGTAGGAGCGGCGGAGCACGTCGCTGCCGGCCCGGCTGTCCTCGGGGGTGGCCTCGCACCCGTTGCGGGCGGCCCAGCCCCGCACCGCCGCCGGGGTACCCGGTCCGTCCAGGTCGGCGGTCGTCCCGGGTGGGATGGTCGGAGTGCCACCCTGCAGTGCGACACCGAGCTCGCCGACGCCGCCGTTGAACAGGAGGATCGCGTCGTCCGTGCCGTGGTAGGCCAGCACGGGCACCGGTCGATCCGGGGAGCAGCCGGGCGGGTCGGCGAGTCCGGCCACGGCCGCGATCGATGCGATGCGATCGCTGAGCGTGCAGGCGAGAGCGCTGCTGAGGAGGGCGCCGTTGGACAGGCCGGTGGCGTGGATCCGACGGAGGTCGATGCAGGTGGTGGCCGCGATCTCGTCGATGAGCGCCTCGACGACGGCGACGTCGCGGTTCGTCCCATCGGCGGCGATCCCCCACGAGACCGGGTTGCCGGAACCGTTGGGGACGGCCAAGGCGAACCCCTCGGACTGGGCGAGCGCCGCGAACCCGGACATGGCTCCGTGGAACTCGGCGCCCTCGGCGAGGCCGTGGAAGTCCAACACGAGCGGCATCGGAGCGGCGCCGGGGCTGTGCGCGGGTGCGGTCCAGAGGTACCAGCGGTCCTCGCCCGCGACGTCGATCGTCCGTCGGTCGTCGAGCGCAGCCGGGGTCGCCCCGGCGGAACAGCCCGGCGACGGCTCGGCTGCCACCTCGACTGCTGCGGCCCCCGGGTCGGGTGCGGCCGGCACGGAGTTCGTCGGTGCAGCCGAGGGGTCCGGCGGTTCCGCGCTGTCCGTGCCTGATCCGCCACCACACGCAGCGACGACGCCCAGGGCGACGGCCGCCAGGACCGCACTCCACGCCCGAGAGGCCGACCGGCTGCGGCTGGGGTGCTGCTCGGGAATCGGCACGTCGTGCTCCACGGGGCGATGCCGGCTCCTGGAGTCGATGGCCGGGCGACCGACAGCGTGGCACACTCGCAGCACGGCACGGCGACGAGGGGTCGCCGTGGCGGTGCGGGAGGTCGGGTCGTGGCGGTCAGGAACGATGGGACACCGGGTGTCGCACCCGGACGAGGGATCACCAGGCGGGACCTGCTGACGGCGCTCGGGTTCGCCTCCGGGGCGGCCGTGGTCGTGAGCGGCTGCGTGGTGCCCGCTCCGGCACCGACATCTCCGGGCCCACCGCCCGGTCTGCCCGAGCCGGGCGTGTTCCCCGACGGAGTCGCCTCGGGTGATCCGCTGCCGGGCGGATCGACCATCTGGACCCGGGTCCTGCCCGGCCCGGGCGAGGACGCCGTGCCGTTGATGTGGGTCGTCGCCGAGGACGAGGCCTGCACCTCGACCGTCGCCGGCGGGCTCGCCGTCGCCACGGCGGACTCGGGCCACACCGTGACCGTGCCGGTGGCCGATCTGCCGGCCGACCGGTGGCTGTACTACCGGTTCGAGACGACGGGCGACGGAGCGGGGGCCAGCCGGGTGGGCCGGCTCCGGACCGCTCCGGCGTCCGGATCCAGTCCGGACCGCCTCCGGTTCGCCTTCGGTTCCTGTCAGCAGATCACCACCACCTGGTTCAACGCCCACCGGTCGCTGTGTGATGAGCCGGACCTGGACTTCTTCATGCACCTGGGTGACTACGTCTACGTCAGCGACACCGGCACCCAGACCGTGCAGGACTACCGCGACGTGTACCGCCGGTGGCGTCGCGAGCCGTTCCTGCGGGACCTGCACGCCCACCTGCCCGTCGTCGCCATGTGGGACGACGGCGAGTTCTACAACGGCGTCGACGGCGCCGGCCCGCCGGCCCGTCTCGAGGCGGCGAAGCAGGCGTGGTTCGAGAACTTCCCGCAGGTGGACCCGGGGGACCGGCAGCTCTACCGGGCCCTGGAGTGGGGCGACCTGGTCGACCTGCCGGTGATCGACGTCCGGTCCTACCGGGACCCGGCGATCGACGACCCGGTGCACCTGGGTGCGAGCGGCATGGACGATCCGGCCCGGACGACGTTGGGTGCGACGCAGCTCGCGTGGCTGAAGGGGGTCCTGGGCGGGTCGTCGGCCCGCTGGCGGATGGTGGGCAATCCGTACAACATCAACCCGTGGCGGCTCGTCAACCTGGAGTTCCTGCGCTTCTTCCGGCCGGACCTGCCCCGGGAGCCCGGCGTGTACGCGCCGAACGAGGCCTGGGACGACTACATGGCCGAGCGCCGCGACCTGTTGCAGTTCCTCGATGACGAACAGGTGCAGGACACGATCTTCTGCAGCGGCCACACGCACATCCACCTGACCACGGAACTGAAGCCGGACGTGGACCGGCCCGGGTCGCCGGTGGTCGCCTACGACTTCTGCACCGGTTCGCTCACGACGGACCCCGACCCGAGGAACTACCTCGAGGACCTTCCCCGGGATGCCGCCGAGGAGGTGCTGCGGATCGCCGAGCGCTGGGTCCTGACCCAGAACGCCCCGATGCTCCGGTACATGAACCTCGTCGACCAGGGGTACACGATCGTGGACGCGAACCCCGAGGAGGTGGTGGTGACCACCCGGCTCATCGACACCTACGACCCCGACGCACAGGCCTACGACGCCGCCCGCTACCGGATCCTGCCGGGGGCCCGGCGGCTCGAGGAACTGCCCTGCGAACGGCCGCGCGGTTCGTCCAACTGAGCGGCTCGGATCGCCGTCAACGGTTCCGACGCCGCCACAGGTAGGTCGTGTTCAGGTACCAGTTCACGATCAGCGCGACGACCGCTCCGATCAGGTTGTGCAAGGTCCTGGCGCCGGCCTCGCCCAGCACCGACAGCAGCAGACCGATGTTCTGCAGGTAGGTGAACACGCCCACGTGGACGAGCGTCCCGACGATCGTCATGCCGACGAAGACGCCGAAGGCCGGCAGCAGCTTCCAGCCGGAGTAGCGCTGCTCCCAGAAGGTGAACTCGTTGTTGAGCACGAACACGACGATCGTGGAGACCGCCACGCTCAGCACGAACGAGCCGTAGATGGGGTCGAGCGCCTCGTTCAGGCCCGTGGTGAACTGCGGGACGCCGGCGGCCTCGGCGACGGAGAACACGACCGAGTTGACGACCAGCCCGACCAGGCCCACCAGGACGTAGAGCAGGAACGCCGGGTCGACCTGGCGCCCCAGCCGGAGCTCGGCGACGGCGAGCAGGTAGGACCGGATGACCGAGCGGTTGAGCTTGGTCTCGCCGTGGACCCGATTGCGGAACTCGTAGGGGACCTCGAGGACCCGCAGGTCCCGGTCACGCCCGATGAACTCGAGCAGGATCTTGAAACCCCGCGGGTTGATCCCGGCCGCCCCGCGCTCGTAGGCGGAGCGCGTCAGGGCGAAGTAGCCGCTCATGGGGTCGCTCACGCTGACCCGCAGGACGACCCGGGCGATGAACGTGGCCACCCAGCTGACCAGCCGGCGGGAGGCGGCCCAGTCGCCGTAGCCACCGCCCTCGGTCGCTCGGGAGCCGACCACCACATCGGCCCGGCCGTCGTCGAGAGCGGCCACCATCTCGGGCAGGATCGCCGGATCGTGCTGGAGGTCGGCGTCGCTCACGGCCAGGACCCGGCCCCGGGCCACCGACATCCCGTCGAGCACCGCCGTGGACAGGCCGTGGTCGTGGAAGCGGCGGACCACCCGCACCGAGGGGTCGGCCTCGCCGAGTCGTTCGGCGATCTCCCAGGTGCCGTCCGGGCTGTCGTCGTCGGCGACGATGATCTCGTGGGGTAACCCGGCGAGTGACTCCTGCAGGGCGGCCACGAGGAGCGGCAGGTTCTCGGCCTCGTTGAACGTCGGTGTCACCACCGACAGCACGGGTGCTCCGGAGGCGGTGGGGAACTCGTCCTGCATCGCCGCCGGATCGTACCGGCGTCCGGGCGTTCGTTCGCGGAGCGTGGTCGGCATCACGGCGCTCCTAGGCTGGGCGGTGTGTGCGGCCGATTCGTCTCCACCAGCCCGCCGTCGGTGCTCGCCGCGTACTTCGATGCCGCCACGATCGACGAGGCCGTGGCCGGATCGGCCCCCAACACGAACACCGCCCCCGGCACCGGGGTCTCCGTGCTCCGTTCCGCCCCGGAGGGCCGACGCCTGGAGCGGTTCCGCTGGGGCCTGGTCCCGTCCTGGGCCAAGGACCCCTCGATCGGGAACCGGATGATCAACGCCCGGAGCGAGACCGCCCAGTCGAAGCCCTCGTTCCGGCGTGCTGCGGCCTCCCGTCGCTGCATCGTTCCCGCCGACGGCTTCTACGAGTGGTTCCGGGTCCCCGGCGCTCGAGCCCGCCAGCCCTACCTGATCCACCGACCTGATGACGAGCCCTACGCCTTCGCCGGCCTGTGGGAGCAGTGGCGGCCGCCCGCCGCCGAGGGGGTCGAGCCGATCGGGCCCGACGAGGTGCTGCGGACGGTGACGCTGCTCACCACGAGCGCCAACAGCGCCATGGGTGCGATCCACGACCGGATGCCGGTGCTGCTCGCTCCCGGGGACTGGGACGAGTGGCTGGCCCCGGAGCGTCTGGCGGAGGGCCGGTTCGAGCAGCTCTGCGTCCCGGCGCCCGACTCCCTCACGGTGCTCCGCCCGGTGTCGACCGAGGTGAACGACGCCCGGCACAAGGGCGAGCACCTGCTCGATCCGGTCGAGCCGATCGACGGCGCGCCGCCCGGCACCGACGGCGCGGCGCCCGTCCCGGGCTGAGCCGGTTCCGTCCCGGGCCGAGCCGGTTCCGTCCGGGGCCGTGCCGGTTCCGTCCCGGGCCGAGCAGGGTCCGCCGGCTCACCCAGCGGGTACGGACCCGCCATCTCCCAGTTCCCGCAGTGCTGCCCGGACCCGGTCGGCGGAGCGATCGAGTTCGTCGGCCGCGGTCGAGGGATTGGCGAGCGAGAAGTCGAGCTGGCGCTCGTCGTCGATCGGGATGAGGTGGACGTGGCAGTGGGGCACCTCCATCCCGGCGATGATCGACCCGACCCGGGTGGGCTCGAACGCCAGTTGGAGGGCGCGCCCGAGCAGGTGCTGCACCTCGCACACCCGGAGCCAGGTCCCGGGATCCAGGTCGGTCCAGCGGTCGACCTGGGCCACCGGCACCACCAGCACGTGACCCGGTCGGATCGGGGCGATCGTCAGGAACGCCACCACGTCGTCCTCGCGCCAGACGAACCGGCCGGGGAGCTCGCCCCGGATGATCCTCGTGAAGATCGTCGGTTCGTCGGTCACCTCAGCGTCGTCCACGGCTTCAGCTTGGCAGATCCGGCCACCGACCTAGAGTGCCCCCATGGCTCCGGGCGCAGACGAGGTTCCCGCCGACGGCGGCCTGTGGACGGCACCGAACCTGATCACCCTGGTCCGGCTTCTGTGCATCCCGGTGTTCGTCTGGCTGCTCTTCGGCCTCGACGCCCCGGCCGCCGCGGCGGCGCTCCTGTTGCTGCTGGGGGCCACCGACTGGGTTGACGGCTACGTGGCCCGCCGGTTCAACCAGGTCTCCGAGGTGGGCAAGGCGTTCGACCCCACGGTGGACCGACTGCTCCTCATCGTCGGGGTCGGTTCGATCCTCATCGTCGGGGCCGTGCCGCTGTGGCTGGGTCTGGTGGTGGTGATCCGCGAGGTCCTGCTCTCGATCTGGGTGGTGGGCCTCCTGGCGCTCGGCGGCACGCGGATGGACGTCACCTTCGTCGGGAAGACCGGCACGTTCCTGATGATGGCGGCGTTCCCGGCGTTCCTGGCCGCGACGGATCCCCGGTTGCCGGAGTGGGCCGTGAACCTGCTCGAGCTCGTCGCCTGGGGGACGGCGATCCCGGGGCTCGTCTGCTCGATCGCGGCGTTCGTCGGCTACATCCCGCGGGGCCTGCAGTCGCTCCGTGATGGCCGCCGGGCGGCGGACAGCACGGTCGTGGACCAGCCGGGCTGAGTGGTGCTGCGGCGGGTCGGTCCGGTGTCGCCCGCACCTCCGGCCGGTAGCGTGAGGCGGCGCGTCCGGGCACCGGCCCGGGTCAGGACCTCGGGAGTCGACTGGTGAAGGCCGTGATCATGGCCGGTGGCGAGGGGACACGGCTCCGGCCGCTCACCTCGAACATGCCCAAGCCGATGCTGCCACTGGTGAACCGGCCGATGATGGAGCACATCGTCGAGCTGCTCCGGGAGCACGGGATCACCGAGATCGTGGTCACGCTGGCGTTCATGCCGAACGTGATCCGCAACTACTTCGGCGACGGTTCGGAGTTCGGGGTGCAGATGGTCTACGCCACCGAGGAGTCGCCCCTCGGGACGGCGGGCTCGGTCCGCAACGCCATGGCCGAGCTGGACGACACGTTCCTGGTGATCTCGGGCGACGTCCTGACCGACGTCGACCTCGGTGCGATCATCGACGACCACCGCGAGAGCAGCGCGACCGCGACGATCGGGCTGGTCCGGGTGGAGAACCCGCTCGAGTACGGGATCGTGATCACCGGTGACGACGGCGGGATCGAACGGTTCCTCGAGAAGCCCACCTGGGGCGAGGTCTTCTCCGACACCATCAACTCGGGGATCTACGTGCTGGAACCCCGGGTGTTCGACTGGATCCCCGAGGGCGTCCCGGTGGACTTCTCCTCGGACGTCTTCCCGAAGCTGCTCCAGGCCGGTCACCGGGTCACGGGCTCGGTCGCCGAGGGCTACTGGGAGGACCTGGGGACGCTCGACGCCTACGTCCGGGCCCACAAGGACATCCTCGACGAGCGGGTCCGTGTCACGGTCCCGGGCTTCGAGGTCTCCCCTGGGGTGTTCGTGGGGGAGGGGTCCGACATCAGCCCCGAGGCCCAGCTGGTCGGACCGGCGGTGATCGGCGAGAACTGCCTGGTCGATGCCGGCGTCCGCCTGGGGGAGTACGCCGTGCTCGGCACCGGCGTCCGGGTCAGGACCGAGGGCGAGCTGGAGCGGTGCGTGATCCACGACAACGCCTACCTCGGTGAGCGCGTGAAGCTCCGCGGCGCGGTGGTGGGCCGGGCCGCCGACCTTCGCCGGGGCGCGCGCTGCGAGGACGGGGCCGTGCTCGGCGACGAGGTCTTCATCGGCGAGGACGCCGTGGTGTCCACGGACGTGAAGGTGTACCCGTTCAAGACGGTCGAGGCGGGAGCGGTGGTGAACGCCTCGCTGATCTGGGAGTCGCGCGGCGCCCGGAGCCTGTTCGGTCGTGGGGGTGTGAGCGGGCTGGCCAACGTGGACATCACACCGGAGTACGCCGCCAAGGTGTCGATGGCCTTCGCCACGTCGTTGCGACGCGGCGACACGGTCGTGGTCTCCCGCGACTCCTCCCGCTCCGCCCGGATGCTCAAGCGGGCCGTGATCTCGGGGCTGAACGCCGGTGGGATCAACGTGATGGACCTGGAGGTGGCGAGCGTGCCGCTGACCCGGTTCCACTGCCGCGGGGCGCTGGCGACGGCCGGGATCTCCGTGCGCCTCGACACCTCGGACCCGGACACGGTCCAGATCCAGTTCTTCGACTCGGACGGCGACGACATCCTCGAGGATCGTCAGCGCAAGATCGAGCGGCTGTTCGGCCGGGAGGACTTCCGTCGGGTGCGTCCTGCCGACATCGGCGACATCGACCTGGTCCCCCGGGCCATCGAGCAGTACGCCGTGGCGCTCGAGTCGACGATCGACGTCGCCGCCGTGGCCGAGCGACGGTTCAAGGTGGTGGTCGACTACGCGTACGGCGCCACGAGCTTCGCCATGCCCAGCGTGCTGGCCAAGCTGAGGGCGGAGATCCTGGCCATGAACCCGTTCGCCTCGACGGCCGGGATCATCGGCTTCGACCGCGTCGCCCATGCCGCCGAGGTGGCGGCGCTCGTGACCGCCTCCGGAGCCGACCTGGGCGCCGTCGTCGACCCGAGCGGCGACCAGCTCACCCTGGTGGACGACCGGGGTCACGTGCTCTCCGACGCCGAGATGCTGTTCGCCTTCCTCGACCTGGTCTGCGACCGTCTGGTCGGTGACACGGTGGCGCTCCCGGTGCTCGCGCCGCGGGCCGCGGCCGACATCGTCGAGGCCCACGGCTACCGGGTCCTGTGGTCCAAGACCTCGGCCGCTGCGCTCATGGACGCCGCCACCGCCCCGGGGGTCGGATTCGCCGCGAACCTGGAGGGCGGCGTCATCCTGCCGGGGTTCCTGCCCGCGTTCGACGCGGCGGGCGGCCTCCTGAAGATCCTGGACCTGCTCGCGGCCCGGGGAACCCGCCTGTCCGAGGTGGTGTCGGACTGCCCGGAGGTCCACCTCCACCACGACGAGGTGGTTACACCGTGGGACCAGAAGGGGACCGTGATGCGGACCCTCGTGGAGCAGACCCACGGTCGCGACGTGGAGCTCGTGGACGGGGTCAAGGTCCACCACGACCGGGGGTGGGCCCTGGTCCTGCCCGACCCCGAGGAGCCCACCACGCACATCTGGGTGGAGGGCGACACCGCCGCCGAGGCCCGGACACTGGCGCAGGAGTACGTCCGCCGGATCCGCCAGATCGTGCGCTGAGGCCGGTCGGGGGTGGACGCTGCGGGTCCGCCACCGGGTCGGGTAGCGTGCTCCGCGTGAACGTTCCAGACCAGCTCTTCTACACCGCCGAGCACGAGTGGATCCGAGACGACGACGGGAGTTTCCGGGTCGGGATCACCGACTACGCCCAGGATGCCCTCGGCGACATCGTCTACGTGCAGCTCCCCGAGGTGGGCGCCGAGGTGCACGCCGGCCAGTCGTTCGGTGAGGTCGAGTCCACGAAGTCGGTCTCGGAGATCTATGCGCCCGTGCAGGGCGTGGTGCTCGAGGTCAACGCCGACCTGGACGGCTCGCCGGAGCTGGTGAACCAGGATCCGTACGGCGCCGGATGGATGGTGGTCCTCCAGCCGGTGGACCTGCGGGCGACCGAGTCGATGCTGGACGCCGAGGCCTACCGGGCGCTCACCGAGGGCTGAGCCGGGTGCCTGGCGAGTCGGTGACCTGCCCGACCTGCAGTTTCCACAACGCGCCCGGAGCGAACTTCTGCTCGGCCTGTGGCACCGAGCTGCCGGCGCGGGACGAGGCCACGACGGGCACCATCCCGATCGTGGGGGTGGACGTCGCGGGGGAGGGCGAGCAGGGTCAGCTCGTCGTGATCCGCGGTGACTCCGCCGGGGCCAGGTTCCCCCTGGACGAGACCCTCACCACGATCGGTCGTCACCCGGCCAGCCAGGTGTTCCTCGACGACGTCACCGTCTCACGTCGCCACGCCGAGGTCGTCGCCAATCCGGACCGGACCTTCACCGTCCGCGACGTCGGCTCCATGAACGGCACCTACCTGAACGGCGACCGGGTGCAGGAGGCGGCGCTGCGGGAGGGGGCCCAGCTCCAGATCGGCCGCTACCGCCTGGTGTTCGTCATCGGCGAGTACGGCGGCGACGCGTGAGCACCTCTGAGTCCGACACGGCCGTCGAGCTGTCGATCGGCGAGGTGCTGGAGTTGATCCAGCAGGACTTCCCGGACGTCACGA
>SXMI01000103.1 GCA_005777415.1 Actinomycetota bacterium
CTCTCAAGGTGGCGGCACGGGTTCGAATCCCGTTGGGGGTACCAGTTCCTCCGTTCGGTCGCTCAGGTGCCGGTGAGCCGCTGGACCAGCGGGGCGAAGTCGTGGGCCCGGTCGCCGGGGATCACGTGGTACGAGTAGCCCCAACGCTCCCGCCGGGCGTGCAACTGTTCGGCGCAGTCCGACTCGCTGCCGACCAGCGCCAGCGGTGAACCCCGGAACGACTCGACGTCGGTGCCGAACATCTCGGCGAACAGTTCGGGCACGGTGGGATCCTCGGTGAGTTCGGCGGCGGCCAGCCAGGCGTTCAGCTCCAGGTCGTCGAACCGATCGCCGGCACCCTCCCGGACCCAGCCGACCTTCTCGTCGATCGGGACTGCCAGACTCCAAGAGCGGCAGCGAGGTCCAGGTTCTTCGCGAGCACGGTGACGTCGCCGGTTGCCAGGTCGAGTGCGACCAGCTCGCCGGGTGTGGCTGCAATCAGGGTGGGCGGGCCGGGCTGAGCAACCGGAACGGTGGTGGACGTCACTGATCGAACGGTCGACGTCGACGAACTCGTCGCGTCCGCACGGGGTACGTCTACTGGGTCCGAGCCGCATGCGAACAGCGTCAGGGTCGGCGGCCATACCGCCGAAGCGAACAATGCGCATGGCTGCGACCTCCCCCGGCGCCCGACCTCTCTGCAGCGTGCAGGCGAGGGCGCTGCGATCCATCGAATCGACGGTGCCCCCGAACGCCGGTTCAGGGCCGTAGTACCTCGACGGAGCACCGATGACCCGGAGCGTTGGCCAGACGTCGGTCGGCGGTGAGAAAAGGGGCCCCCACAGCCTCGGCGAGGGCGAGGTAGCAGCCGTCGTACGACGTCACGTTGGGACGGAGGTCCCACACTCGCCGGAGCAGTGGAGCGGTGGGGTACACGGTGATCGGAAACGCCAGCAGGTCATCGATCGCTGCGTCGGCTTGCTGCGGGGTCAGCCTCCCGAGGTTGGCGTGCCGGCGCAGCACCGACACGACCTCCACACGAAGCAGGTCAGGGCCCGCCACCGTCTCACCTCGGAGCCGTTCGCGGAACCGTTGGCCGTCGACGCCGGCGTCGGCCACGACCGGCGCCAACACCGAGGCGTCAACGACGAGCACGTTCCTCGTCGAGAGCTTCGATCGCGGCCTCCGCCGGTAACGCACCCTTCGTGCGCTGCTCGATCCGGTCGAGGATCTCCTTCATCGTCGGCGTCGCTGCGATCTCCGCGAGTTGCGAGGCCAGGAACTGCTGCAACGACTGGCCGGCTTCCTCTGCGCGACGAACCAAAGCCTCATGGACCTCGTCCGGCACGTCTCGAACTTGCACATTGGGCATGCATGCAGTGTACATGCATCGCAGTGGGATGTTTCGCCCCCTGCCCGGGACCGTCGCGAGGTCGAGTGTCGGAGAGTTGGCGAGCCGGACGTCGGTCGTGACCGGTGCGGCGTCCAAGTGCTCGGTCAACACCACGTAGAGAGCATCGGCGATGGTCAGGTTCGCTCGCTTCGACCATGCGTCGGCCAGCAGCGGGCTCCGGACAGCGACGTCATCGCTTGGGCGGCCCGAGCGGGCAGAACTCCGCCGCGGAGCTCGGTTCGGCGCCGGTCACGTCGAGGTCCAAGGGCTCCGCATCGCGCTTGAGCGAGGACAACCACTCGTCGACATCGCCCTCGACGTCGTCGTGGATGGGAACGATCGCCGGGTCGAGCTCGAAGTCGGCAACCGGACGGGACATGCCCTCCCGGTACCCAGAGGGTCGGACGCCGGATCTGCGCAATACGCTGCCTTGATGCCCGAGGAGTCCTACGACCTGTGGTTCGACCCGAACTCCGTCGGGGGAGACATGGTGGCCGAGTGCTGGATCAGCCACGGCCCACGCGCCGACGATGCGACCTTCGCCCCCGCGCCCGGCGACTGGCTCACCGTGGGAGATGGCGACGAGGATCCGCTCCGGGCTCGGGTGATCAAGCGTCTGGGTGACCGGGTGTCGGTGCAGATCCAGATGAGCGCCGGCAGCGCAGACGTCGCCTGACACCGCCATGTGGTCATCCGTTTGGTACTCCGCGGGGCGTGACAGCACCTGTCTCCACGGACCGCCCGGACCGAGAACCCTGACAGCACGGGAGCTTCACCACCTGGCCGCACCAGCCGGACGGGTCTGCTCGAACTCTCAAGGTGGCGGCACGGGTTCGAATCCCGTTGGGGGTGCTGAGCGAAAGCCCCGGATTTCCGGGGCTTTCGTCATCACCCCACCCTGCACTCGCAGTCACGGACGACCACGATGGCTGCGGCGCCTTGGCCGTGCCCCGTCCTGATGAACACGTGGGTTCGCGGCCCGGCGAATCAGCTCGCCGAGCGGAGCTCCTCCGTCCAGGTCGCGAACCAGGCCCTGACGTCTGGGAGTTCGGAGAGTGCGCACGGCAGGTCGTCGTCGTCGATCCGCTCGAGGCGCGTGAACGCGTCGGCGATGTCGCCTTCATCGATGCCGGCGTCGAGTTGTCTGGCCCATCCGATGCACTCGTCACGCCCGAAGGTCACCGAGAGGGCCCACAGGTCGGTGAAGTCGCGTCCTTCGGCGCGGTCGAGCGTGGCGAGGATCTTGCGTGCCGCGAGGTCCTCCGCGCTGAGCGAGGGGATGCCGCTAGGTGACTGGAGAGGGAACAGGGGCGGGGAGTCGACGGCGAGGTCGATCTCGATGGCTTCTCCGCCGATCTCTGCGAGGAGTCGGGTGAACGTGACGTGGTCTCGAACCACCTGCACGGTCCACCCGTCGGCGGTGAGCGCTGCTGTGAGCTCGGTGGCGACCGGGCGGACGTCGCCGGGGGGATCGGCAGGCGCGGCGGCCATGAACGCGTCCAGGTCGCGGGTGAGCCGGTCCACGACTCCGAGCGCGACGAGCGCTGACCCTCCGGCCAGAGCGAAGCCATCGGCTTCGGGCAGTTCGAAGAGCAGGTGGGCGGCGCGCCGTTGCAGATCGCTGAGCCTGTTCACGAAGCGTCTGCCCACGTGTCCGGTGGGCGCTCGGCTTCGACGAGCGGAGCCCAGGCGGAGCGGAGCGATCGAGGCAGCGTGAGATCGCTCCAGGCCTCGCACAGCAGGACACCGTCCACGATGTCTTCGATGTCGTGCGGCGAGCCCTCACGCAGGACGATCTCGTAGGCGCGGAGGCGGTCACGGCGGTGCGCCAGGTCGAGATCTCGGCGGGGTCCGCTCCACCAGAGGTGCGGCCCGGGGTCGAATCGGCGAAGGCAGACCGAGGGCGCCAGACGCCAGAGTCGCGACGGAACGGCGTAGGGGCGTCGGTCCTCTGTCCAGGTCCAGGTGACGGCCGGCCCGATCTCGACCTCCGCCCCGGCCGCCTCGAGCATCCGCATCGCGGTGTCGAAGAGCGGCTCACGTCGGCCGTGCTCGTATGCCGCGATGTTCGGACGTGCGATCCCGGACCGCTCGCCGAGGGCGGCCTGCGTGAGGCCTGAGGCCGCGCGGGCGACGCGGAGCATCTCAGCGAAATCGACCATGGACGTATCGTACTCGATACATCTCGCGAGGCATGCCGCCCGGTCGCCCGGCGACCGGCTCACCGTGGGAGATGGCGACGAGGCTCCGCTCCGGGCTCGGGTGATCAAGCGTCTGGGTGACCGGGTGTCGGTGCAGATCCAGATGGGCACCGGCAGCGCAGCCGTCGCCTGACACCGCCATCCCGTTGGGGGTGCCGGGTTTCGGCGGGTGTTCCTGTCGGTTCGTCGCTCGACCCGGATCGTCGGGTCTGGCGGGCACCCCGACTGGTCCAGCTGTCGGGGTTGGCGGACGCCGCGTCCGGGGTCTCGACCTTCACCGTCGAGACCCAGCAGACCGGGGACACCATCGACGCGCCGTTGCCGTCCTGAGCCGGTGCGTCCCCGCTCGGGGACCCCGACTCGGCCGCCTCGACAGCGGCGAGCTCCTCCTCGGTCAGCTCTGGTGGTGACCACGATCGTCGGTAGGGCGTGAGCACCCCGGCGGCTCCGACGTGGCGTCGGTGCCGCCACCAGAACCGGGTCGTGGACCTCAGGGGCCAGGCTCGTCGGCCAACCACCATCCGGACACGCTGCCACCTGGTCCGGCGCGGATCGTCCCAGACCGAGAGGACGGGCTGGCAGGTTCCGACCGACAACGGCAGCTGGAAGGCGCTCACGCCCGCGTCGACGGCGCGGAGCGCGTCGTCGAGGTCGGCGAACTGGTGGGCCCAGGTCCCGTCGACCGGTCCGATGCGGCGCCGCGCCGACCGTGGCACCAGCACCAGGTTCCCGTGGAACACGTCGACCGGCCGGTACGCGCCGTCGGCGGGTTCGAGTCGCGTCCCGAAGACCCGCCCGCCCTCCAGCCGCCAACCGCCGTAGACGGTCCGGCCGCTCCGCTCGGTGCGCAACGGTCCGACCAGGATCGAGTCGGGGTGGGCGTCGTGGCCGGCGACGAGCAGCATGAGCGCCCCCGGGTCCAGCCTCACGTCGTCGTTGAGCCACAGCACCGCGTCGGGGTCGTGCGTCTCGGCGACGCGCTCGGTCTCGGCGAGGGACCGCGACCAGAACCAGCTGCCGTCGCCGCGCACGATCGTCACCGGCAGACCGAGGGCCGCGACGGCATCGGCGGTGCCGTCGCTCGAGCCGTCGTCGACGAGCACGGCGTCCAGGCGCACCCCGTCGGGGGCCACGGCGAACAACGACCGCAGGCAGCGGAGCGTGAGCTCCCGCCGGTCGTGGCAGGCGAGCAGGGCGGTCAGGTGCACCGGCGGTCGACCCGGGAGGCGCTCAGGTGCCGGTGAGCCGCTGGACCAGCGGGGCGAAGTCGTGGGCCCGGTCGCCGGGGATCACGTGGTACGAGTAGCCCCACCGCTCACGGCGCTCGAGCAGCTGTTCGGCGCAGTCCGATTCGCTGCCGACCAGCGCCAGGGGTGAGGTGCGGAGGGACTCGACGTCGGTGCCGAACAGTTCGGCGAGCAGTTCAGGCACGGTGGGATCCTCGGTGAGTTCGGCGGCGGCCAACCAGGCGTTCAGCTCCAGGTCGTCGAACCGGTCGCCGGCGCCCTCACGGACCCAGCCGACCTTCTCGTCGATGCGCTCGGCGAGACCGTCGTGGGCGGCGGCCTGGTCGATCTCACCGGAGTGGATCGACGCGTTGACGCCGACGATGTCGGCGAACGCCCCGGCCGCTCGCAGGAGTCGGGGTGCCCCACCGCCCACCAGGATCGGTGGTCCGCCGGGGGAGTCCGGTGCCGGAGTCCCGTCCAGGGCGTCGATCGTGTAGTGCTCGCCGTCGAAGGAGAACTCGCCGTCGGACCAGAGTCCGCGCAGGACCTGCAGGTGCTCGAGCATCCGGGACACCCGCACCCCCGGGCGGTCCATGGGGATGCCCGTGCGGGTGTAGTCGAGCGTCTTCCAGCCGGCTCCCAGGCCGACCTCGAGTCGCCCGCCCGAGGCGGCGTCGATGGTCGCGAGCTCACGGGCGAGGATCGCCGGGTGGCGGAAGTCGCAGTCGAGCACCAGTACGCCGACGCGCAGTTCGGTCGTCACCGCGGCGCACCAGGCGGTGGCGGCCAGTGGCCCCGGCCCCTCGTCGAGGTGGTCGGGGAAGAACACCGTCGCGTAGCCGAGCTGCTCGGCTTCCCGGAACGTCTCGGTCCAGGTGCGGCCCTCGAACGGGTGGTGCAGTTCGACGGCGAATCGGAATCGGCGGGGGTGGGGCATGGGCGGTTGCTCCGGGGCTGACGAGTGGTGATGTCCGCCCCGAGTGTGTCATGCCGCGGTCGACCGGGCCCCGGCTCGGGCGCCACCTAGTGTCGGGGCGTGGACCGCATGCGTCTCCCCGCCGGCGCGATGCTCCTGGTGCTCGGCCTCGTCTCGGTGGTCGTCGTGGCGGGGTGCGGGGACGAGCCGCGGGCCGCCGCCCCGTCGACGGTCCTGACCGTCCCGTCGCAGCCGACATCGACCGCTACCACGTCGTCGAGCATCACCACGTCGTCGGCCGTGCCGTCGACGGTGGCGCCGACGACGATCGCACCCGCGACGACCGCGACCGCGCCATCGCTCCCTGATCCACCCGACACCACCTCCGCCGGGGCCTCCGGCACGGTGGAGTCGGCGACCTCCGCCGGATTCGTGGTGGTGATCGACCCGGGCCACAACGGAGGGAACAGCAGTGCTTCGGCGGAGATCAACCGGCAGGTCGAGGCCGGAGGGTTCCGCAAGGCCTGTGACACCACCGGCACGGCGACGAACGGCGGCTACAGCGAGTCGGCGTTCAACTGGGATGTGTC
>SXMI01000016.1 GCA_005777415.1 Actinomycetota bacterium
CCCACGGCGCCGGTCGCAGCGCGAGCCGGTGGCCGACCGTCGCCGCTGCGTCCAGCGCCGCGGCGGAGGCGACCTCGTAGGCGGACAGGAGCGGATCGAGTCGGGCCTCGAGGTGGCCGAGCAGCACCACGGCGTCGGACGGGTCGTCCAGGGGGATCCAGGCGGCGGCGGTCTCTGCCGGTCGGACCGACAGGTCGAGCGCCGCCCGGGTGACGATGCCGAACGCCCCCGACGACCCGACGAACAGCCCGGTCGGGTCCACCCCCTCGTTGCGTTTGCGGTACGTCCGGAGGGTGTCGACCACCGAGGCGTCCTCGTCGGCGAGGACGACCTCGACACCGAGGGTGTTCCGCCGGACGTCGCCGTGGCGGAGCATCCGGGCGCCGCCGGTGTTCGTGGCGACCATGCCGCCGATCGACGGGTCGGCGCCCAGGTCGATCGGGAACCAGAGGCCGTGCTCGGCCGCAGCGGCGTCGAGCTCGGAGCGTCGCAGGCCCGCCGGCACCTCTGCGGTCCGGTCCGCCGCATCGATGCGGAGCCCGTCCCGCAGCCGTTCCGTGCTCAGGACGACCAACCGGGATCCCGGCGCGTCGCCGGTGTGCTCCGCCGGTGGTGTCGACGCCCCGACCAGACCCGAGTTGGCGCCCTGCGGCAGCAGTCGGACCCGGTGGCTGCGGGCCCAGCGGACGACGTGGCGGACCTCGTCGGTCGACGCCGGCCGGACCACGTCGACCTCGACGCCGACCGGACCACGTGCCGGCGTCACGTACCGGGTCGTGTCGTCCCGGCCGGCACGAAGTACCGCAGTCCGGCCCAGCTCCCGGGCGAGCTCGTCGGTGGGGTGGGCCGGGCGCACGGCCCCGATGATGCCGTACCGTGACGGACCGTGAGCCCACCAACGTCCCCCTCGTCCGAACCTGAACCGTCCGGCGGCCGTCGGCGGAGCGACGGCAGTCCCTGGCGGGTGGCCGGGTGGGGGCCGGGCAACGTCGGGCGGCCGTCGGTCCGCGCCGTGGTCGCCGACCCGGACCTCGAGCTCGCCGGGGTCGTCGTCGCCGACCCGGCCAAGGAGGGCCGGGACGCCGCCGACCTGGCCGGGCTGGCCGATCCGACGGGCGTGCTCGCCACCCGTGACGCTGCGACGCTCCTCGCCGACGGCGATCTCGACGCCGTGGTCTACGCGGCCACCGGCGACACCCGGCCGGACGCGGCGGTGGACGACATCGTGGCCTGCCTCCGGGCCGGGGCCGACGTGGTCAGCACGTCGGTGTACCCGCTGATCCACCCGCCGAGCACCCCGGCGGAGCTCCGGGACCGGGTCGAGTCGGCCTGCGCCGAGGGCGGGGCGTCCTGCTGGGTGTCGGGCATCGATCCGGGGTTCCTGGCTGACCTGCTGGCCCCCGTGCTGGTCGCCACGTGCGTGTCGGTCGACCGGGTCGAGATCCGCGAGACCTTCAACTACGCCACGTACCACGCCCCGCACGCCGTGCGGGAGCTGGTCGGCTTCGGGACCTCCATGGACTCCCCTCCGCCCATGCTCTGGCCGTCGGTCCCGACCATGGTCTGGGGTGGTGTGCTCCGCGTGCTCGCCGACCTGCTCGGTGTCGACCTGGACGAGGTCGACGAGCAGATCGAGCGCCGTCCGCTCGAGCGGACGATCGAACTGCCCATCGGGACCTTCGAGGCCGGGACCCAGGGGGCGTTCCGGCTCCTCGTGCGGGGGTTGGTCGATGGCGAGCCGGTGATCGTGGTCGACCACGTGACCCGGATCGACGACGAGTGCGCCCCGGACTGGCCCTACGCCCCCGAGCGCTCCATGGGGTGCCACCAGGTGATCGTGCACGGCGACCCCGACGTCACCCTGACCCTGGAGGCGGGAGACTCCGCCGATCCGGCCACCCTCGGCGACCGCAACGTCGGGGGCATCGCCCTGTCGGCCGGCCGGATCGTCCACGCCATCCCCGAGGTGGTGGCGGCACCCAACCGGATCATCACCGCAGCGGACCTGCCACTCGTCGTGGGCCGGGGCCTGGTGCGGCCGTGACCGACGGGACCGACGACCCGCTCGCCCCGTACGCGGGCCACGGCGGATCCGTCGGACGGATCTTCGCCACCTCCGAACCCTGGTGGCCGGAGCGCCGACGGCCGCGTGCGGGTGCGCCCAACATCGTCGTGGTCATGTGCGACGACATCGGCTACTCCGACGTGGGCTGCTTCGGCTCGGAGATCCCCACGCCGAACATCGACCGGCTCGCCGAGGAGGGGCTCCGCTACCGCGACTACCACGCCACGCCGATGTGCTCGCCGACGCGGGCCAGCCTGCTGACCGGCCTGGAACCGCACCGCGCCGGCGTGGGGCACGTCGCCCACTCGGACCCTGGGTTCCCCGGCTACGCCATGGAGTTGACGCCGCTCGCCCCGACGCTGCCGGCGCTGCTGCGGGACGCCGGCTACCAGACGCTCATGGTCGGCAAGTGGCACCTCACCAAGGACAGCCAGGTCAACGACGCCGGCGACCGGTCGTCCTGGCCGCTCCAGCAGGGGTTCGACCGCTACTACGGCTTCCTCGACGCGTTCACGAACTTCCACCAGCCCCACCGGTTGATCGAGGACAACCACGCGGTGCAGGTCGACCGGTACCCCGACGACTACTTCGTGACCGACGACCTCACCGACCACGCCATCTCCATGGTCCGCGAGTCGGTCGCCTCCGATCCGGCCAAGCCGTTCTTCCTGTACTTCGCCCAGGCGGCCGTGCACGCCCCGCTCCAGGCACCGGCCGCCGACATCGCCCGGCACGCGGAGGTGTACCACGAGGGGTGGGACGAGTTCCGCCGACGCCGCTACGAGCGTCAGGTCGAACTCGGTGTGATCCCTCCCGATGCCGAGCTGGCGCCCCGCAACCACGAGCCCGGTGACGAGGTGGCCGCCTGGGACGACCTGGACGACGACCGCCGGCGGCTGTTCGCCAGGTACATGGCCGTCTACGCGGGTCTGATCGACAACCTCGACCAGAACCTGGGTCGACTCCGCTCGGCGCTGGAGGAGCTCGGCGTCTGGGACGACACCCTGTTCATCTTCACCTCCGACAACGGCGGCTCGCGCGAGGGCGAGGAGGACGGCACCAGCGCCTACTTCCGGACCCTGCACCACGGCCGCACGGGGGCGGCGCAACCGTTCGAGGAGGACCTGGCCCGGCTCGAGGACCTGGGCGGTCCCCGGACCCTGCCGCACTACCCGCGCGGCTGGGCGATGGTGTCGAACACGCCGTTCCGGCTCTACAAGATCAACGCCCACCGCGGCGGGCACTCGGTGCCGTTCGTGGTGTCGTGGCCGCACGGTGGGCTCGGTCCCGGTGGTGCGGTGCGCGAGCAGTTCGTGCACGTGTCCGACCTGCTGCCGACCTTCCTCGAGCTCGCCGGCGTCGAGCGCCCCGACACCTGGCGTGGTCGGCCCGTGCTGCCGCTCTACGGACAGTCGGTCGCCGCCACCCTGCGGGACCCGGCCGCCCCCGGCCGCACCGCCGACCTGGTGGTGGAGAACGAGGGGCACCGCGGGTACCGACGTGGTCGGTGGGAGGCCGTCACCCGGCACGTGCCCCGGACGGCGTTCTCCGAGGAGCACTGGGAGCTCTACGACGCGGTCGCGGATCCCACCCAGCTGCACGACCTCGCCGAGCAGCAGCCGCAGCTGCTCGGGGAGCTGGTCGCCGCCTGGGAGGAGGCCGCCTGGTCGAACCAGATCTTCCCGATGGACGAGGGCACGGGCTACCGCTACCTCCTGCGGCCGTCGTGGACCGAGGTGTTCGACCGGCCCGTCGTGCTGCGGGCCGGGACCCCGACGCTCGACCGGTGGCGGTCGCAGCGGCTCATCCTCTGGCGCGACGTCGACGTCGAGGCGCACGTGCACCTGCGGGAGGGCGATGCCGGCGTGCTCGTGGCGCACGGGGACCAGGGCGGTGGCTACTCCCTCTACGTCGACCGGACGGGTGAACTGGTCGCCGCCCACAACGGCTACGGGTTGGAGCGCTCGGTCCGGGGTCCGGTCGTCGAACCCGGCGAGCGGCGGCTCGCCCTGCACATCCGCTGCCCCGGCCAGGACCGCTGGAACCTCTCCCTGTCGATCGACGGGGTCGTCGTCGCCGCCGAGGAGGACTTCCGACTGCTCATGGCGATGGCCCCGTTCGAGGGGATCGACGTGGGGATCGACCGACGTTCGCCGGTGAGCTGGGACGTCTACGAGCGGTACGGGCCGTTCCCGTTCACGGGGACGATCGAGTCGGTGGCCTACTCGCCGGGGTCCCCGGCACCGGACAGCCCGGTGGACCTGATCGAGTTCCTCCGCGACTGGGGCCGGCGGTTCGAGTGAGCGCCGACCGGTGAGCTCCGGCAGGTTCGACGTCGACGTGGTCGTGGTCGGCGCCGGCGCCATGGGGGCGGCGAGCGCCTGGCGGCTGGCCCGATCGGGTCGCAGCGTGCTGCTGCTCGAGCAGTTCGGCCCGGGCCACACGCGCGGGTCGTCGCACGGGGCGACCCGGATCTTCCGGTTGGCCTACCGGGACCCCCGGTACGTGACGTTCGCGGCGCAGGCGCTGCCGCTGTGGCGGGAGCTCGAGGATGCGGCGGGGGAGACGCTGCTCGAGCAGGTCGGCCAGCTCGACCACGGCCGTCCGGAGGCGGTCGCCGAGGTGGTGGCGGCCCTGCGCGCCGCCGCGCGCCCCGTCGAGGAGCTGCGACCCGACGAGGCCGCCGAGCGGTGGCCGGGCTTCCGCTTCGAGGGCGCCGTGGCCCACAGCCCCGACGGCGGCCGGTGCTGGGCCGACCGGACGGTGGCCGCCGCGCAGCGACTCGCGGTCGACGCCGGGACGGAGGTCCGGTTCGACTCGCCGGTGGAGCGCATCGAGGTCACCGGATCGGCCGCGGTCGTGCACGTCGCTGGCGGTTCGTGGCGCACCCCGGTGGTCGTCGTGGCCGCCGGCGCCTGGCTGCCCCGACTGCTCGGCGGGGTGGTCGACCTGCCGGAGGTGCGGATCGAGGCCGACCAGCCGTCGCAGTTCGACCGCCTCGACCCCGTCGGCGACTGGCCGTCGTTCCTCCACCACGGCGAGCCGGTCGACGGTGTGGACCGTCCGCTGCACTTCGACGCCTACGGCCTCGAGACCCCGGGGGAGGGGGTGAAGGTCGGTGGCCACGGGACGGTCGGCCCCGCCGACCCGGACGACCCCGCCCGGTGCCCGGACCCGGACCGGACCCTGGCACTGGTCCGCTACGTGAGCGAGTGGCTGCCCGGACTGGACCCGACGCCCCGGTCGACGACCTCCTGCCTGTTCACGACCACGCCCGACGAGCACTTCGTGCTCGACCGCCGGGGGCCGGTCGTGGTCTGCTCGCCGTGCTCCGGCCACGGGTTCAAGTTCGTTCCGGCCGTGGCGGCCGAGGTCGAGCGGCTGGTCACCTCGGGTGGTCGACCGGCCACCCACTGGCGCCTCCCGGGCTGAGTCGCCACGAATCCGGCTCCGGGTGCATCCGCCGGCGGCTCCCCGGACGATGGACGGACATGCAGCACTCTTCAGGCCCGTCCGCTCCCGCCCAGCGCCGCCCCCGGTGGCAGCGTCTGCTGGCCCTGCCGGTGGCGGCCCTCGCCGTGCTGGGCGTGGCCTCCTGCACCATGGCCCCGCCGGTGACCACGACGGTGCCCTCGGTCGAGCTCGAGCGCTACCTCGGGACCTGGTACGAGGTCGGCAGCGTGAAGCAGTTCTTCTCGGTGGGGCTGGTCAACACCAAGGCCCAGTACTCGCTGAACTCGAACGGAACCGTCCGGGTCGAGAACTCCGGCAACTACTTCGCGGCGAACGGTCCGGAGTCCAGGATCGTCGGTGCGGCCGCACCGGTGGACTCCACCAACGCCAAGCTCAACGTGTCCTTCGCCGGCCCTCCGTCGCCCAACCCGCCTGGGAACTACTGGATCGTGGATCTGGACGCCGACTACCAGTGGGCGATCGTGAGCGACCCGACCGGGACGAGCGGGTTCCTCCTGTCACGGACCCGCCAGGTCAGCCCCGAGCTCTACGCGGAGCTGCTGGAGCGGGCCGCGGCCAAGGGCGTGGCTGTCGCCAACCTGACGCCGACGCCGCAGCTCTGAGCGCCGTCGCCGCAGCTCTGAGCGCTGTCGCCCGGGGCCGCACCGTCAGGGGCGGGCCTCGAGCTGTGTCCGCACCTCGCTGACACTCCGCCGGAGCAGCGACAGCTTCGGGATCTCGCCGAGCGGCCGCCAACGGCGGCCGTCGGTGGTCCACTCCGCCCACCACCAGACGATGATGTCGCCGAGCCAGGCGTCGGGGCGGCCGGGCCCGCCGGTACGGGAGCGGTACGTCACCGAGCAGACGCCCGGTTCCACCGACTGGCGGGCCGGCGTCCTCGGGACGGTGGGGTCGAAGGCCCGCCCGGCACCGGGGCACCGCAGGACCTGACCGACGGTGGCCGGATCGCCGGTGCGGACCTCGAAGCGGACCGGCCAGGCCCGGACCCGGGCCGAGACCCCTCGGCTGGTGAGCGTCCGGTCGACGACCTGGTTCCAGACCGCCGGTGCGAAGGAGATGAACACGGGCTCGCCGACCGGCACCGGGAGCCCGCCGGGTGGGGAGAACGTGGCTCGCAGGCCCGGGAGCACGGTCACCATCTGGCTGCTCCACGACGAGGTGGAGCCGGGCGTCGCCGGCACCAGCCGGACCTCGCCGGTCGCCCGCCCGTCGAGCACCCGGTACTGCACGGTGATGTCGTCGATGGTCCCGGCGGCGGCCCGGGCGGCGAGCTCACGGACGACGGGGTGCCCGGCGACGGCGGGATCGACCGACGCGACCTGGAGGATGTACGACACCTGTGCGGCCGAGAACGTCGACCAGTACGCGCGCACCGAGGTCGTCCGACGTCCTCCGGAGCCCCGGCCGCTGCCGGAGCCGAAGATGGTCGTGATGATCCGGCCGTCGCTGCTGATCCGCGAGCTCGCCCCGCCGTCACCGGCCGCCGACGCCGTGCCGGCGCCCGGTCCGGGCACCGCCAGGCCGACCAGGGCCGCGGCCAGGGCCGCAGCGGCCCGCCACGACCGGCGGTGAGCGGTCCGACTCACCCGCACGGGTCCGGGCTCCCGGGAGGAAGCGTGCTCAGCTCGGTCTCGAACAGGGTCGCCACGACCCACGTGCCCCCGGGTGGCCTGCGGATGGTGCCGGTTCCCCGGGCGTGGCCGACCAGGTCGTCCACCACGGCGCCGTCACCTGTCCGCACGGCGACACCGGGTGACCAGCCGCACCAGGTGAAGGACCGTTCCTCGTCGGCATCGGGAACCGCCACGGGTCGCTCACCCGCCACGACGTCGACGGCGCGGTGGACGTAGCTGAGGGCCCCACCGGGCGGAGTGACCCGGACCCCTTCGCCGCGCCGGCCGCGGATCCGGTCACGCACCGCCTGGTCCAGCTCCGAGTCGGCGGGGACGACCTGGTGCCAAGCGCTGAGCAGCGGGTCGGCCGGGTCGTCGACCGCCTCCGGGGCGGCCGACAGATCGCTCAGCGCCTGGTCGTAGCGTCGGAGCACCTCGTCGACCTCTCGGCGTTCCGCAGGGCCTCCGACGGGAACCGGTGGCGGCTCCATCGCCGGTCCGTCGGCTCCGGCCGGCACCGATGGGGTGCTCGCGGCGGATGCAGCCAGCACCCCGGCCCGGGGGACGGCGGCCGGGTCGGCCGGGGCGTCGACCGGATCGGGGATCCGCGCCGGGGAGGCCACCGGGTCCGGTGGGCCGCAGGCGCCGGTGGCCGCCACGACCAGTGCGGCGGTGGCGGCGGTGCGTCCGAGTCGTCTCGTGCGGTGCGTGTCGTTCACGCCCGCAGTCAACGCGTGCGGGACCGCCGGCTCAAGGGCCGGTGGCGGGCATCAGTACCCGCGGAACACCGGTGCCCGCCGCTCCCGGAACGCCAGCAGCCCCTCTGCGAAGTCCTCGGAGGCCGCGAGCAGGTCCTGGGCGACGGCCTCCTCCTCGAAGGCGGTGTGCCGGCTCGATTCGAACGAACGGTTCACCAGCCACTTCGTGAGCCCGAGCGCCTTGGTCGGCGCCTCGGCCAGTCGAGCGGCGAGCTCGTCGACGGTCCCGGCGAGTTGATCGTCGGGGACGACCCGGTTGGCGATCCCCAGCTGCGCGCAGCGCGACGCCGGGACGTCGTCGGCCAGGAACATCAGTTCCTTGGTGATCTGTGGGCCGACGATGCGCGGGAGCAGGTAGGCGCCACCGGCGTCGGGAAGGATCCCGCGGCGGACGAACACCTCGACGAGCTTCGCCCGCTCGGCCATCACGACGAGGTCGCAGGCCAGCACGAGGTGGGCTCCCGCACCGGCCGCGGTGCCGTTCACCGCCGCGATCACCGGGACCTCGCAGTCGAGGACGGCGGCGATCAGGCGCTGCCACCCGCGGCGGATCATCCGGGCGGCGTCGCCGACGGCCCGGTCCGGCGCACCCTCGGGCTTGGCGGGCGCCGGGGGCTGGGGCCCGCCCAGGTTGGCGCCGGTGCAGAAGTGCCGCTCACCGCTGGCCCCGAGCACGACGACGCGGACGGCGTCGTCCGCCGAGGCCCACTCGAGGTGCTCGATGAGGCGGTAGCGCATGTGGGCGGTGAGGGAGTTCCCGGCGTCCGGCGCGTCGATGGTCAGGTACGCCACGCCGTCGCGCACCTCGTAGCGGATCCGGTCGTCCACCTCGGTGGCGTCGGTCTGGTCGGCGTCGGTCACGTGATCCCCTGTCCCGTTCGGCGGTCGAGCCGGTGCGCGCCGTCGGCGGCCCCGGCCGACGCAGGCTAGGACAGCATCGGGTCGTTACGATCCACCGGTGCCCCGCTCTCGCCCGGCGCCCCGCCGTCGTCCGGGGTCGCGCTCTCGTTCGGTCGTGCGTGTCGCCCGGTTGCGGTCGGCGCTGGCGGCGACGCTGGTGTTCGGGCTGGTGCTCGGTGCATTGCTGACGGCGGTCACCTCGGCACGACCGGCCGGCGCCCACGCCGTGCTCCTGGGGAGTGACCCGGCCGCCGACTCGCTGGTGGCGACCGCTCCGCAGGTGGTCCGGCTGCGCTTCGACGAGCCCGTCCGGACGGTTCCGGGAGGCCTGCGGGTGCTGGGTCCCGACGGTGTGGACGTCGGCGACGGGCAGGCCGCCGTGTCGCCCGACGGCCTCGTCGTCGAACAGGCCGTGGGGATCGGCGACGGTCGGGGCAGCTTCACGGTGACCTACCGCGTGCTGAGCGCCGACGGTCACGTCGTGGGGGGTTCGTTCGTGTTCAGCGTCGGCGAGCGCTCGGCCGCCGCCGAGGTCGACGACGCCGGGAACTCCACCGCCCGGTTCCTCGAGGTGTTCGGCCGGTGGCTCGCGGCCTGCGGTTCGCTCCTGGCGCTCGGCGTCGTGCTCCTGGCGAGCCTCGACCCCTCGGGGCCGCTCGGTGCCGGTCTCCTCGGGCGTCGCCACGTCCTCCTCGCCGGAGCGGTGGCGGCCCTCGTCGGTGGCGTCGTGTCGTTGCTCGGCGTCGCCGGGGCGTACGCCGGTGCGGTCGGCTCGGCCCCGTCGGCGGTCGGTGACGTGGTGGCGGCGAGTGCCTCGGGTCGGGTCGCCGCCGTCCGCCTGGCGGTCGCCGTCGTGCTCGTCGTGATGGTCGCGGTCCCGTCGATCATCCGGCGGGTGGCCCCGCTGGTGGCGCTGATCGTGGTCGTCGGTCTGGTCCTGCCGGCATTCGGTGGCCATGCGGTCACGGCTTCGGCGCCGGCGCTGGCGTCGGTGCTCGGATCGCTCCACCTGCTCGCGGGCGGCCTCTGGATCGGGGCGATCGGGGTCCTGGCCATCAGGTGGAGCGAGGACCGGGACCTGCTCGGCGAGTTCTCGCAGGTGGCGGTCGTGGCCGCACCGCTGGTCGTTCTGACCGGTCTGGCCGGGGCCTGGATCCACATCGACGCCCCCGAGCAGTTGTGGTCCAGCAGCTACGGCCGGCTCCTGCTCGTCAAGCTGGCCCTCGCCGCGGTCCTGATCCTGCTCGGCTGGTTGAACCGACGTCAGCTGGCCGATGCCACGCGGGCCGTCCTCGACCTGGCGGCGTCGGTCCGGCTCGAGGCCGGTCTCGGTCTGGTGGTCGTGGCGGTCTCGGCCGTGCTCGTCGTCACCCCGCCGCCCGGGTCCGCAGCGGCGCCGGTGTCGGTGCGCGGCGAGTCCGGCGACCTCGTCGTGGACCTGGAGGTCGATCCGGCCGCCGCCGGGCCGAACACCGTCTCGTTGCGCTACTCGTCCAGCTCCGGTGACCCGCTCGCGGTCGACGCCGCGGACGTCCGGGTATCGACCGACGGCGTGGAGCCGCGACGGCTGGAGGTGGTGGCCGTGGATCCCTCGTCGAGTCGCGTCGACGACGTCGTGTTGACCCCGGGCCGCTGGCGGTTCAGGGTGACCGTGGTGCGACGTGGATCACCCGTCGTCGTCGAGTTGGAGGTACCTGTCTCGTGAGCTGCCGCATCGCCGCCGGTGTCCGGTTCGTCCTCGCCGCCGGGGTGCTCGCCCTCGTCGGCGCACTCGGCCTCGTCGCGCCGTCCGTCGCCGGTGCGCACGGCGGCGAGGCCCGCCTCGACCTGCTCGAGGCCGAGGCCGTTCCCGGCGGTGTCGAGCTCGCCGTGCGGGTCACCTACGTCAACGACGGACACGGGGCCTCCGATGCCACCGTCACCGCCGTGGTCGTGGACCCTGACGACCCGGACGCCCCCGGCACACCGGTCTCGTTGCCGGCGACCGGCGAGGAGGGCGTCCACGGGGGACTGGTGTCGACGCCCCGGCCCGGCACGTGGACCATCCGGCTCACCTCGGTCGAGCCGACCGCCAGCGCCGAGGTGAGCGTGGACGTCCCGGCCCCGGCCCCGACCCCGGCCCCCGGCCCGGAGGCCGGCATCGCCCCGCCCCCTCCCGCACCGAACGCCGGGACGGACCCGGTGGGGGCGCCGGTGGCCGCGGCCGACGGGGTCCCGACCGACGGCGATCAGGGCGGCGACGGTGGACCGGCGGTCTGGGTCTGGTTGCTCGGCGGTGCCGCCGCGGTGGTGGCGGTCGGTGCCGGTGTCGTCCTGGTCCGTCAGGGCTCCCGTCCGGGGCCCATCGACTGAGCCACCCGGGAACACAGCTGTGTTCCCGTAGGTTGTGGCTCGGGTACGAAGCGAGCTGTCGAGTGAAGGGTGCCACCATGAGTCGTGGTGCGAAGATCGTCGTGGGGGTGGCCGTGGCGGTCGTGGCCCTCGTCGCGGCCTCGGTGCTGGCGCTCGGCGTCCTCGGCGGGGGCGACGGACCCGAGGAGCTCACGTTCGCGGACGCGCCGAGCACCACCGGGGCGCCCGCCGGCTCGGAGTCGACCCTGCCCCCGGCGACCCCTGACACCCTCGACGGGACCTGGGTCGTGAGCGGCGGGTCGCAGGCCGGCTACCGGGTCCTCGAGGACCGCATCGGCGGCCTGCAGAACATCGAGGCGGTCGGCCGTACCGGCGACGTCAGCGGCGGGTTCACGGTGGCCGGTACCACCGTCTCCGACATCCGGGCCGAGGTGCAGGTCGCCACCATCACCTCGGACTCGACCTTCCGCGACGGACGCTTCGCCGGGTCGATCATGGACACCGCGACGTTCCCGACCGCCACGTTCACGGCCCCGCAGGCGACGCTGCCGTCGGAGCCGGCCGATGGGGAGACGGTGACGGTGCCGGTCGCCGGCGAGCTGACGCTCAAGGGGGTGACCCGGCCGGTCAGCGTGGACCTCCAGGTGCAGCGGTCGGGTGGTCAGGTGCAGATCCTGGGGTCGGTCCCGGTCGTGTTCGCCGACTACGGGATCGAGACGCCTCAGCCCCCCGGCCTGTCGGTCCGCGACGAGGGGACCGTCGAGTTCCTGCTGATCGCCGTGCCCGGCTGATCGAGACGTTCGACGACCGCCCGGGCGAAGCGTCCACCGGACGAGTCGTCGACCTCGACGAAGAAGGACGGCTCGCACAGCTCGAGCTCCAGGACGACCGGGTCGCCGTGGTCGTCGTGCACCAGGTCGACCCGGGCGTACAACAACCCCCGCTCGGCCTGTCGGGCCGCCGTGGTGAGGGCCGCCCCGGCCACTCGGACCTCCTCGTCGTCGGCGAGCGTCGTGGTGATGACCTCGGGCGCGAACGGGCCGTCGATCAGCCCGGCGCCCCGGTGGAGGATGGCCGCCTTCGTGAACGCGTGGCTGAAGCGCCCACCGAAGAACACGAGCCCCGTCTCCCCCCGGGCATCGACGCTCCCGAGGTACGGCTGGACGATCACGGCGCGACCGGCGGCGAGCAGTCGTCGGGCCAGGGCCACACCGTCCGGCGCATCGGCCCGCCCGACGCGCAGGGTGTCCTTGGAGCCCGCCGAGACGGTCGGCTTCACCACGGCCTCGCCTGAGCGGGTCGCGGCGAGCGCATCGTGGACGGTCGACCTGATCGCCGTGTCGTCGGCCCCGGGTTCCAGCACCTCCCCGGGGACGGTGGGGACGCCGTCCTCCGCCAGGTCGCGCAGGTAGCACTTGTCGGTGGTCCAGCGGAGCACGTCCAGGGGGTTCGCCAGGTCGGTCGTGGCCTCGACCCGTGCGGCCCAGTCGAGGAACGCATCGAGCCGCTCGGTGTAGTCCCAGGTGGACCGGACCACGACGAGGTCGGCCTCGGCCCAGTCCACCGCCGGGTCGTCCCAGACCGCCGGGGTGGCTGTCACGCCCACCCGGTCCAGTTCCTCGACCAGGACCTCGGCGTCCCGGTCCAGCTCCCAGGAGCCCCGGGCGGTCGCGAGCAGGACCCGCCGGCGCTCAGGACTCGGCATCGGGTCGTTCGTCGTCCATGAGCGCCAGACCGGCGAAGCGCCCCTGCAGGTCGGGGTGCTCCCGGCACGGGTCGTCCACGTCGTCGAGCTCGAGGCGGAGCGCTCGGCTCGTCACGGCGTGCAGGTCGTAGGTCGTCACGATGTAGGTCAGCTCCAGGATCTCCTCGTCGGACAGGTGGCGCTGCAACGCGTCGATCACGCCGTCGGGGGTCCGACCGCCCTGGAGCACCAGGCAGTCGGTGTAGGCGAGCACGGCGCGCTGGGCGGGGTCGAAGCAGTCGGCCACCTGCCAGTGGGGGATGGCGTCGACCTGCTCGTCGCTCAGGCCCACGTCCCGGCAGGCCTTGCAGTGCTGTGAGTAGACGAAGCTGGATCCCCGGGCCCACCCCGTGCGCACCTGCCCGAGCTCCCGGAGCACCGGGTCCAGCCGCCGGTCGGGCGACCGGTAGAAGGTGAAGCCGCCGACGGCGTGCTGGAGGGCCTCGGGGACGAGGGCGAACACGGTCCACCAGTTGCCGGGCGTCCCGCTCGCCGTGCCGGGTTCGGCCACCGGGTCGCGGTCCCCGAAGAGCATCCCGTAGAGCACCTGGGTCAGCGGATCGGCCTGGTCCTTCGGCACCTGTCGCAGTCGTGGCACGTCGTCCTCCGGTTCCTCCGCCCACGGACCGGGAGACGGTTCGGTGGGGTGTCGGACCCCCTCGCCCGACGTCCGGGGCACGGTAGCGTGGCCGTCGTGCGCTCGCTCCGCCGTCGCCGGGTCGTCCTGGCTTGGTTGCTCCGGTTCGTGGTCCTCGTCGCCGTGGTCGTCACCTGGAAGGTGGCGCCGCTGTCGGTGCTCACCCGCCAGGCCGACGACGCCGAGATCGAGTCCTACGACGCCAGCTACGACCTGGACGCCGACGGCTCGCTGCTGGTGACCGAGACGGTCGTGGTCGACCTGCCGGCCGGCAAGCGCGGGATCTTCCGGGTGTTCGACACCGCCGACCCCCGCCGTCCCGACGTGACCCACCCCGTGCGGGTCGAGTCGGTGACCCGGGACGGCCGGGTGGAGCCGTGGATCTGGAACGACTCGGCGCCGGGGACGCAGACGATCCGGATCGGTGACGAGGACGAGTTCATCGGCCCCGGCGAGTTCACCTACCAGATCGTGTCGCGGACGGTCGGCGCGACCGAGCCGGCGTCGCTCGGTGGCGGGCGCGACGGCGAGGTCGCCTGGTGGTGGGACGTCGTCGGGTCCGGCTGGTCGATGCCCATGGAGACCGCCCGGGTGACCGCCTCGCTGCCGGCGGTGCCGCGGACGGTCGAGTGCGTCCAGGGCGTGGACACCCCCTGTCGGGCGCAGCAGGACGGGGCGTCGTTCACGCTGACGACCGGGCCGCTCGCCCCCTTCACCCCTGTCACGGTGCGCACGACCTTCCCCGAGGGGGCGCTCCCGGTGCCGCCCGGGTCCGCAGGACTCCCGGTGCTCCCGTTCATCCTCCTGGCGGTGCTGGCCGGAGCGGGCGCGGCGCTCGGGCTGTGGCTCGCCACCCGTGAGCGCCAGCCCGGGTTCCCCGTGCTCTTCGAGCCACCCGAGGGGATCGGGCCGGCGACGGGGGTGCGGGTGCTCCAGGAGGAGGACGCCGTCGACGACCTGCAGGCCACCCTCTTCGACCTGGGTGCTCGGGGAGCGGTCGAGCTCCGCAGCACCGGTGACGGCTGGATGGTCGACCTGATCGCCGATCCGGCGACGCTGGAGATCCCGGAGGACGGCCGGGCGGTGCTCGACGGGCTGCGCCTCGACCAGGTCGGCGACGCGTTCGCCGTGAAGAAGACCGTGTCCTCGGGTTCGCGCATCTCCACGACGCTGTCCTCGTTGCGCAGCCGGGTCGCGGTGACGGCCGCTCCGTACCTGGAGCGGTCGTGGGCCGGGGTCCTGGGCCGGTTCCTGGTCCAGGCGTCCATCGCCGCGGTGATCGGTGCCGCCGTGCTCTGGCTGGGGTGGGCCCGCCGGGTCCCCTGGCCGCTGCTCCTCGGGGTGGCCGCGTTCGCGCTCGTCGGTGCCGGTCTGGCGGTCGACCGTTCCGTGCTGACCACCCACTCGGCGGCTGGCCGCGACCTGTGGAGCCGCGTCGGCGGGTTCGCCCGGTTCCTGTCCACGGAGTCCTCCGAGTCGCGCTTCGACGCCGCCGCCCACGCCGACTGGTACCCGAGGTACCTGGGGTGGGCCACGGCGCTCGGCGTGGCCGACGCCTGGGCGGCCCGGTTCGAGGTGCAGGGCGTCGACGTCAGCGAGGTCGGCTACGTGAGCGGCGTGGGTCCGCACGGCACCTTCACGTCCTCGGACCTGCGGGGATCGATCGCCTCGGCGATCAGCGGCGCCTCGGCGACCTACGCTGCCTCGGTCAGTTCCTCGTCGTCCGGCGGCGGTTTCAGCGGCGGAAGCGGCGGCGGGGGCGGCGGGGGCGGCTCGTGGTGAGCCCGCCCCGGATCGAGCTCGGAGCAACAGGGAGCGACACGTGACCATCATCCTCATCGTCGTCCTGGTGATCGTCGTGGCCATCGGCCTGGTGGCGGTCGTCGGGATGAACCGACTCCGCCAGCAGCGGGTGCTCGTCGACGAGGCGTACGCCGGGATCGACGTGCAACTCACCCGACGGGCCGAGCTGATCCCGAACCTGGTCGAGACGGTC
>SXMI01000104.1 GCA_005777415.1 Actinomycetota bacterium
CCGGCGAGCGTCTTCACCGACTCCGACGCCATCATCGCCGTGGGCCAGGCCGGCGGCGACATCCCGGTCGACCAGGGCGGTCCGATCCGTGTGGTGTTCCCCGACGGCACGGCCGGCGCCACCAACCTGGACGCCTGGAACTGGAGCATCGAGCGGATCGAGGTGGTGTGAACCCCGAGTCCCTCGACCCGCCCGAGTCGACGGGGCCGCCGGGCGCCGGGGACCCGCTCCGGTGGCGGCTGACCCCGGCGCAGGTCGTGGCCGCCCTCGTGTTCGTCGCGTTCGTCCTGGCCCTCGTCCTCAACGCCGCGCACGGGGCCCGCGAGGACCGGGAGGCGGCGGAGGCGGTGAGGCGCAGCGACTCGGCGGCGGGCAACGCCTTCTTCACCCAACGTGAGTCCCTGGTGCTCGCCAACCGGGTGGAGCGCTGGCTCCTCGGCCAGTCGTCCCGTCGCGACGTGCAGATCCAGCGGGCCCTGCTGCAGCGGCGGCTGGAGGTGCTCGACCCGTCCGGATCCACCGCCGAGGTCACGGCCGGTGATCAGTTCGCCCGGTCGCTCGACGGTCTGGACGCGGCGCTGGCGACCATCCCGGCGGGCGTGCTCCCGGAGTCCGATCGCGCGGCTCAGGCGACCGCCCTGCTGGAACCGATCAACGCCTTCGAGGAGGCGGCGACCCAGCTCGGTGCCGTGTACCAGTCGGCCACTGATGCGAGCATCGACGAGCAGTTCCACTCCCACAGCGACGATCAGCAGCGGGGCCTGCTCCTCCTGATCGGAGCAGCGGTCAGCGGGTTCGTGCTGGCGGCGGTCACCTCGCTGCAGATCCGACGGCGCTACCGCGAGGCCCGGTTCCGGATCACGGCCGACCAGACAGCGCTCGAACGGGCCTCGGTGCTCGAGCGGGGCGAGGCCGACATCCTGGCCGGCATCGTGGCGGGGCGTCCCTCGTCGGAACTGGTGGTCGATGTGCTCGACCTGGCCCACGAGCTGACCGGATCGTGCATCCGGTTCGTCCGCGGCGACGTGGCCGGGGCCGAGGACCTGCCTCCGGTCACCACCCACTCGGACGGGGCCCGTTGCATGGACGGCGGGATCGTCGACGTCCACCGGTCCTGGCCGGTGCAGGTCGCCGGCGGCGAGACCCTCGGCGAGTTGGAGATGTGTGCCGACGGCGTGACGGCGGACGAGTCCGACGGCGGCGACCGTCCCGTGCCGGACGGGGCGGAGGCGGTGGCCCGTCGGTGCGCCGACCTGGTGGCCCTGGTGCTCGACCGGGCGATCGCCGCCGAGCAGCTCCACTTCCGGGCCACGCACGACCCGCTCACGAGGATGCCCAACCGGGCGCTGCTGCTCGAGCGGGCCGGCGAGGAGCTCGCGGCCCGGGGACCGGACTCCGGTGCGGTTGCCGTGGTCTTCTGCGACCTGGACCGCTTCAAGCTCGTCAACGACACGCTCGGCCACCGGAGCGGCGATCGACTGCTGCGGGCGGTGGCCCGCCGGTTGTCCTCGGTGGCCGTGGGCGACGACGTCACCGTCGCCCGTCTCGGAGGCGACGAGTTCGTGGCGCTGTGCGTGGGCCCGGACGCGGGGGAACGGGCCACTGCGGTCGCCGAGGCCATGGCCTCGGCACTCGACGGCCCGTTCCTGATCGACGGGTCCGAGGTGTTCGTCGCCGGGAGCCTGGGGGTGGCCGTCTCCGGGCCGTCGGTCCGTGACGCCGAACAGCTCCTCCGGAACTCGGACGTCGCCATGTACCGGGCCAAGGCGGACCCGCACGTCCGCGTCGTCGCCTACGACGAGGCGCTGGAGGCCGACCTGGCGGAGCGGCTCCTCACCGACGCGGCGCTCCGTCGGGCCCTGGCCCACGACGAGTTGGTGATCCACCTCCAACCCATCGTCGAGCTCTCGAGCGGCCGGTCGTGTGGCGTCGAGGCCCTGGTGCGCTGGCAGCGCGACGACGAGCTGGTCTACCCGGGGGCGTTCCTCCAGCTGGCCCAGGACAACGGACTCATGCCCGAGCTGGGTCGAACCGTGATCACCCAGGCGCTCGACGCCCTCGTCGGTCACCGCTCCGCCGGCTCGGACGACCTCACCATGTGGATCAACCTGGCCAAGGTCCAGCTGCGGGACCCGGACTTCCCGGCGTGGTTGCTCGGGCGGCTCGAGGAGCGCGACCTGCCGGCATCCGTGGTGGTGCTCGAGCTGAGCGAGGGTGACCTGCTCGACGCCGCCGAGGTCGGCGAGGTGCTCGGGCGTCTGCGGTCCGCCGGAATGCGCATCGCCATGGACGACTTCGGGACCGGCTACTCGTCGCTGGTCCGGCTCGGCAAGCTGCCGATCGACGTGGTCAAGTTGGACCGGGCGTTCGTCTCCGCGCTCGGCACGGGCGACTTCCGCGACTACAGCGTGCTGGCCGCCGCCGTGAAGTTCGTCACCGCGGTCGGCCTGGACGTCGTGGTCGAGGGCATCGAGCGGCAGGTCGAGCTCGACACCGTCGTGGCGCTCGGGTGCCGGTACGCCCAGGGGTTCCTGCTCCGGCGGCCGGCCCCGGTCGACGAGATCCTGGGCGAGCTCGCCGGTGGGCGCGACTCGGTGGTCGCCCTCGGGGAGCCGGTCACCCCGGTCGGCCGCTGAGCCGTCCCGCTCCTCAGCGGGCTGCGGCGGCGCCGTAGGCGGCGAGCGTCCGCTCCCGGGCCTCTGCGTGGTCCACGATCGGCCACGGGTACTCGTCGCCCAGGTGCACCCCGGCGGCAGCCAGTTCGAGCGGTCCCAGTTCCCAGGGCGCGTGGATCGACCGGTCGTCGAGCGCCCGCAGCTCCGGCACCCAACGTCGCAGGTAGCCGCCGCCGGGATCGAACCGCCGGCTCTGGGTCACCGGGTTGAAGATCCGGAAGTAGGGCGCGGCGTCCGGTCCGGTGCCGGCGACCCACTGCCAGTTGCCCGCGTTCTGGCTCACCTCGGCGTCGATCAGCTCGCGGCGGAAGTGGGCCTCACCGAGCCGCCAGTCGATCAGCAGGTCCTTCACGAGGAACGAGGCGGTGATCATCCGGACCCGGTTGTGCATCCACCCGGTCTCGGCCAACTGGCGCATGCCCGCGTCGACGATCGGGTAGCCGGTCCGACCGGTCCGCCAGGCCTGGAACCCGGCAGGGTCGTCACGCCAGGCCACGTCGTCGAGGCCGGGCTTCATGGCGGCGTGTGCCAGCTCCGGACGTTCGGCCAACAGGTGCGCGTACCAGTCGCGCCAGGCGAGCTGCCGGACGAACGCAGCCCGACCGGGCGTCGCCGTGCCGACCACGTCCAGGACGTGTCGGGGTGAGAGCGTGCCGAACCGGAGGTCGGAGGACAGCCGTGAGGTGCCGGTGTCGTCGGCGGGCAGGTCGCGGCGGGAGTCGTAGCCGTCGACCACCTCGAGCCAGGCACCGAGCCGCTGTTCGGCGGCGAGCTCACCTCCGGCGGGGAGGAGGTCACCCTCGTCGTCGGCGTCGACGCCCAGGACGGCGTCGGGTCGGCGGCCACGCCCATCGGTCGCCGGGACGAGCGACGGGGGTCCCTCGGGCCACGGCGTGCGGTCGGTCGCTTCCCAGGCCCGTGAGAACGGGGTGAACACCCGCTGGACCAGGCCGGTCGACCGGGCGACCACGCTGCCGGGGGGCTGGACGAGCGTCCCCCAGTGCTCCTGCACCTCGGTTCCCTCCCGGGTGAGCCGGTCGCGCACGGCGGCGTCGCGGCGTCGTGCGTATCCCGAGACGTCGCCGTTCCAGCGGACCGTGCCAGCCCCCAACTCGGCGGCCAGCTCGGGGATCACCGACACCGGGTCGCCCTCCAGCACGAGCAGGTCGCCGCCGGCGTCCCGCAGTCGGGTGTCGAGCGCGAGCAGGTGCCGGGTCAGGAGGACCCGCCGGCGTCGACCGGCGGTGGCGAGCGGACGAGGGTCGACCACGAACACCGACACGGTCGGCGCAGGATCGTGGCCGACGAGCGCGGGCTGGTCGGCGACCCGGAGGTCTCGTCGGAACCAGCAGATGTCGGGGCCGTCACTCACCGAGCAGTGACACCACCCGCATCGTTCGAATGCATCCCGGCCGGGCCGGGAGCGCGATCAGGAGTTGCGACCCATGTTGGGCTTGCGGCCGTGGTTGGCCTTCTTCTTGCGGGCGTTGTGCTTCTTCTTCTGGGTCCGCTTGGACATGCACCGC
>SXMI01000105.1 GCA_005777415.1 Actinomycetota bacterium
CGACCAGGAGCACAACGGGATCATCCGCCACGGGGCCAAGCTCCTCTACGCGTACTGCGAGGCGACGGTCCCCCGCATCTCGGTCATCACTCGCAAGGCCTACGGCGGCGCCTACGTGGTGATGGACTCGAAGTCGATCGGCTCCGACCTGGCCTTCGCCTGGCCGTCCGCCGAGCTGGCGGTCATGGGTGCGGCCGGTGCCGTCGAGATCGTCAACCGTCGCGAACTGCAGGACGCCGACGACCCCGAGGCCCGGCGTGCCGAGCTGATCGAGACCTACGAGCAGACCTTCCTGAATCCGTGGGAGGCCACGGACCGCGGCTACGTGGACGCCGTCATCGATCCGGCCGACACGCGCCGTGAGCTCATCGCCGCCCTCGAGGTGCTCCGCACCAAGCGGGAGAACCTGCCCAACCGCAAGCACGGGAACATCCCGTTGTGAGCGGGTTCGCGGCCTCGCCCGAACCGACCGACGTCGAGGCGGCGGCGATCGCCGCGGCGCTGCAGGTCGTCCTGAGCGGTGGCGCCGAGCCCGTCCGTGCCACCGAACCGTCGCGCTGGCGCTGGTCCGGCCGGTGGTGGTCGCGGCCGGTGCCGGCCCGTCGCGACCGGCCTGCGTGAGCCGACGACCGTCGGTCACCCGAGGAGTCTGAGGTGGAGGTCGACCCCGCCCCGGAGTCGCAGCGTCCCGAGGTCACGACGGTGGCCGACGACGAGGTCGTCGTGTTCCGCGGCCCGCAGGCCGAGGTCCTGCGTGGACTCGCCCCCGACACCGACGTCGACCTGGGCCACCGGTCCGTGCGCACCCTTCCCCGCCGGGGCGAGCGGCTCGCCACCATCACGACCGTCAACGACGTCCACTTCGGGGAGACGGTGTGCGGGCACCTCGACGGCGCCGACCTCCCCACCTTCTCCGTCGCGCCCGGGGCGACGCCGTACCCGGAGGTGATGAGCGCCGGTGCTGTGGCGGCCATGAGGGCGGTCGACCCGGACGTGGTCGTCGTCAAGGGGGACCTGACGTCCAACGGCACGATGCAGGAGTACGAGCGGTTCCTCGAGGTCTACGGCGGGGCGTTCGGCGACCGGCTGCTGCACGTGCGCGGCAACCACGAGAGCTACCACGAGCTGGCGGCCGCCGACTGGCCGACCCAGGAGCGTCACGTCGAGGGTGCGGTGGTGGCACTGCTGGACACCTCTCGGGGCCGGACCGTGAACGGGCGGCTGTCGGCGGATCAGGTGGAGTGGCTCGACGAGCTCGGCGCCCGGGCGGAGCAGCCGGTGCTGGTCTTCGGTCACCATCCGGTGTGGGACCCGGCGGTGGAGCCCCGGAACGACGACGTGTTCGGGTTGGTCCCCAACGACACCGAGGCGCTCGTCGAGGTCTTCGCCCGACGGCCGATGCTGGCGCTCTACGCCGCCGGCCACACCCACCGGAACCACATCGTCCGTTTCGAGCAGGCGCCGCATACGCCCTTCGTCGAGGTGGCCTGCGTCAAGGACTTCCCGGGCTCGTGGGCGGAGTACCGCATCCACGAGGACCTGATCCTGCAGGTACACCGACGGATCGACACCCCCGAGGCGCTGGACTGGTCCGAACGGACCCGGGGGATCTGGGGTGGCGGCTACCCGGACTACGCGCTGGGCCACCTGGAGGAGCGGTGCTTCGCGGTGGACCTGCGGGAGCGCTGGTGAGCGACGAGCACGGTCCGCTCGCCGACCTGCGGGTCGTCGACTGCTCGACGGTGCTCGCCGGGCCGAACTGCGCCCGCTACCTGGCCGACTTCGGCGCCGACGTCGTCAAGGTCGAGCGGCCGGGAGGCGGCGACAGCCTGCGACGGATGGGCTGGGACGATCCCGACCATCCGGGCGGTGACGTCTCGCTGTGGTGGCGGCTCGTCAGCCGCAACAAGCGCACGGTCGCCCTGGACCTGAAGGACCCGGTCGACGTGGGCACCTTCCGGGAGCTGTGCGACACCGCCGACGTGCTCGTCGAGAACTTCCGGCCCGGCACGCTCGAACGGCTCGGTCTGGCGCCCGCCGATCTGATCGCCCGCAATCCCCGGCTCGTCGTCACCCGTGTGACCGGGTACGGCCAGACGGGGCCGTATCGGGACCGCCCGGGGTTCGCCACCCAGGCCGAGGCCATGTCGGGGTTCGCCGCGCTCAACGGCGAGGCGGACGGACAGCCCCTGTTGCCGCCGATCGCCCTGACCGACGAGGTGACGGCCATCGCCGCAGCGTTCGCGACGCTCGTCGCGGTCCACTCCGGCGTCGGCCAGGAGGTCGACGTCAACCTGGTGGAGACGATGCTCCAACTCATGGGTCCGCTCGTGTCGCACTACGGCGTCCACGGCGAGGTCCAGGAGCGACTTGGCGGCGGGATCTTCTCGACCGTGCCGCGCAACACCTACCGCACGTCCGACGACCGGTGGATCGCCGTGTCGAGCAGTTCGGACTCGGTGGCTGCCCGGCTGCTCGAACTGGTGGGCCTGGACGGCGACGAACGGCTGGCCACCTTCGCCGGCCGGGTCGCCCACCGGGAGGAGCTCGACGGGCGGCTCGCCGACTGGATGGCGCAGCGCACCGCCGCCGAGGCGCTCGGCGAGTTCGAGCGAGCCGGAGCCGCGGCAGCCGCGGTCTACGACATGGCCGACATCTTCGCCGACGAGCACGTGCGTGCCCGCGGGTCGATCGTCGACGTCGACGGCCTGCCGATGCAGGGGCTGCTCGCCCGCCTGTCGGCGACCCCCGGTCGCCTGCGCTGGGCGGGACCTCCACTGCCCGGTCCGGAGGATGCTCCGACGGGCGACGCAGCGGGTCTCTGGCGGTCGCCGACGCTCCCGCCGGACGACGGCGACGTCACTCGCTGACGGCGACCTCGATGCGGTCCTGTTGCCAGTCCTGGGCGGCGGCGAGCGCCGTGGACGCCTGACGGAAGAGCTCGTCACTGGAGAAGGCGTGCGCCGGATAGCAGGCGATGCCCGCCCAGACGGTGTGGCTCCCGTGCCGGCTGACCAGGTTCCGGCGGATCCGCTCGGCGGTCCAGACCGCGCCGTTCTCGGGGGTGTCCTCGAGAATCACCGCGAAGGTCCCGTCGTCGAGCCGACACGCGATGTCGGCGTCTCGGATCGTCTCGCGGATGGCGTCGGCCAGACGGGTCGGCGGCGGGGCCACGACCGTGTCACCCGCCGGTCCCTCCACCGAACGGAGCAGGGCCACGGCGACCGGACGGAGGTGGCGTCGGGCGGCAGCCAGTCGCGACTCCAGCGCCACGTGGAAGTAGGCCTCGGAGAACAACTCGGTGGCCGGGTCGGTGAGGGCGACGCGTTCGGCGTCGTCGACCCGGGCGACCGATGCGGTGAGCGACTCGATCTCGGTCTCCAGATCGGTGACCCGGGCCCGGGTCGCCTCCAGGTCGCGGGTGGCGGCGGCGAGCTGGGTGGCGACCTCCCAGCCCGACTGGTCGGCGTGGCGGTCCCGGCCGTCCCGGCCGGCGAGTGCCGGGATCACACCGGCGAGCAGGGCGGCCACCCCGGCGAGGACGGCGAGCACCGGCTCGCCGGTCACGGCCGCGCCGAAGGCGAGCGCTGCGCCGGTCAGGCCGGCCACGAGTGCGAGGATGCGTGCGTCCATGGTGTGTCGGGCCCTTCCTGTCCCCCATGAACCTTGCCGCCGGATCGGCCCGTTCGCAACCCCTCCGATTCGACGGGCCGCCGCCGGGTCAGCCCCGGTGGGCGACGGCGAGCTCGGCGATCCGTTCCATGATGCGGGTGATCTCGAAGTCCTTCGGCGTGAACACCTCGGCGACGCCGAGTCCCACCAGCGTCGGGCGATCCTCCTCGGGGATGATCCCGCCGGCGACGACCGGGGCGTCGACGCCCTCGGCCCGGAGCAGTTGGACCACCTGGGGGATCAGCTCCATGTGGGACCCGGACAGGATCGACAGGCCGACGAGGTCGACGTCCTCGTCCCGGGCGGCTGCGGCGATCTGCTCGGGGGTCAGACGGATCCCCTGGTAGACGACCTCCATCCCGGCGTCCCGGGCGGCCACGGCGATCTGCTCGGCCCCGTTCGAGTGGCCGTCGAGGCCGGGCTTGGCGACCAGGATCCGGGGCGGTCCGCCGGGCAGGGCCCGCATCCGCTCGGCGATGTCGCGCAGCCCGTCCGAGGTCGCGCCCACGGTGGCGGCACCGACGCCGGTCGGCGCCCGGTACTCGCCGAACTCGTCGCGGAGCACCTGGGCCCACTCGCCGGTCGTACCGCCGACCCGGGCGAGCTCGATGGTGGCCGGCATGATGTTCTCCTCGGTGCGGGCGACCCGGGCGAGCTCGGCGAGCGCCCGGTCGACCGCACCCTGGTCGCGGCTCGCCCGCCAGGCCTCGACGTCCGCGATCATCTCGTCCTGCACGGCCGGGTCGACCACGAGGATGTTGTCGCTCCCACCCAGCGGCGACGGTGCCGTCTCCGTGAAGGCGTTGACGCCGACCACGGTCTGCGCCCCGGATTCGATCCGGCGGATCCGCTCGGTGTGCGAGGCGACGAGCCGGCGCTTCAACTCGTCGATCGCCTCGAACGCGCCGCCGAGTTCGAGGACCTCGTCGAGCTCCGCCTGGGCGGCCCCGTCGAGCTCGTCGGTCAGGCGCTCGACGACCACGGACCCCTCGAACAGGTCGGGGTAGTCGAGCAGGTCGGTCTCCTCGGCGAGCACCTGCTGGATCCTGAGCGACCACTGC
>SXMI01000106.1 GCA_005777415.1 Actinomycetota bacterium
ACCGGGACCGGGGCGTTCACGGGCGGGGGCACGACGGCGGCCCGGGCCGGCGGAGCGACCGACGGCGGGGCGCCGGTCTCGTCCGAGAAGACCCATCCCTCGACCGACCCCACCGGAGGGCGTCGGTCGGCGGCGCCGGTGTCGCTGTAGGTCCACCCGCCGCCGGGGGGCCCGTGCCAGTAGGCCCAGTAGGCGTCGGCCGGGGCGCTGTCCAGGCAGGGGTCCGATGCCGGGGCGTCGTCGATCCGACAGACGAACCCGGGGAACCTGGCCGTCCCCCGGACCGCGAACCCGGCGGCGCGGAGCGCCTCGAGGCCGTTCCGGGGCGAACCGGCCGCACATCCGGTCCGGACGCCACCACCGAGCCGGGACGCGTCGACGACCACCGTCACGCCGTCGCTGCCGGTGCACGGGCCACCCGCCGCTCCCACCGCTCCCGGCTGCGGTACAGGAGCGAAGCCGGTGGCGACGAGGGTGGCGACGAGGGTGGCGACGGCACCGGCGGTGGCCACCCGTCCCGCTCGGCCGACCCGGGGCACCGCCTGGATCCTCACGGCCTGCGCCTCCGGGTCGCGATCAGCAGCAGGGAACCGCCCACGACGAACCAGAGCGCCGCTGCGGCGACCGTCGAGGGGCCGCGACCCGTGAGGGCGAGTGCTCGAGCGCTCGATGTGCCGGAGCCTGTCGTGCTGCGGCCGGCCCCGTTGCCGGAGGTCTCGGTGGCGCCGAGCACTGCGGCGGGGGTTCCGGCGGATGCCGTCGTGGTCGGAGCCGGCAGGCTGGTCGGGGGCGGGCCGGTCGGGGGCAGGCTGGTCGGGGGCAGGGTGGTCGAGGTCGCTCCCCCCGGCGGCACCGAGGTGGTCGTCGTGCTGGTGCTCGTCGGCGTGGTCAGGCAGCCGGTGGCATTGGCCACGGCGGGACCGGCCGTGCCGAGCGGCGCAGCGTCGAAGGCGAGGATCGCCTGGGAGGTGGCCCGTCGGAACTGGTCGCGACCCGTGGACGGGACGCCCCCGGCGGCCGCGGCCAGGGCGCCCGGCGAGAAGGCGACGGCGCCGTCGTCGCCGGCGACCGGGCTGCATCCGAGCTGGAGGGTCTGCAACCAGGCGGCCGCCCGATCGGCGGCGCCGGTCCGCCCGCCGATCCGGAGGGCGTGCGCGGCAAGGCCGGTCGAGTTGGCGTTCGCCGTCGCCCCCGGGCCGGAGCTGGTGAAGGACCCGTCGGCACCCTGGCGCGCTTCGAGTGCGCCGAGGGCCCGGTCCACCGCCGGTGGCGCCGCCGTGCTCACCCCGGCCGGCACGGCGTCGAGGGCCATCACGGCGAGCGCCGTGGCGTCGACGTCGGCGGCGGCGTCGGTGGTGCACCCGCGGCCACCGGTCAGGAAGAGGCGGAACGCCCCGCCCGGGCACTGCTGGGCCAGTAGGTGGTCGATCGCTGCGACCGGTGCCGGGCCCCGACGGGTGAGTGCCAGGACGCCGAATGCCTGGGTGAAGGTGTTCGACCGGTCGGCGAGCGTCGGCACGGCGGTCGGTGGGCGGTCCCGGAACCGGCCGTCGTCGGCCGCTCCCGCCGCCTCGACCATCGTCGATCGCAGGTCAGCGATCAGGTCGACGCCGGCGATGTCGGTGGGGTCGAGCGCCCGGGCGCCGGCGAGCAGTGCCAGCTTGGCGGTGGCGCCGGCGACGACCTGCCCGGACCCCGACGGTGCGGTGTAGGCGGTCGGACGTTCGAGCAGTCCCCGGGCGAGGGCGTCGGCCGAGGCGTCCTGTCGGCCGACGGCCGTGAGCGCCAGCGCGACGTCGGCCGCCAGGCCCGGGTCCGGCACCCCTCCGGTCGTGACCGTTCCGGCCGTCACCTGTGACGCCAGCCAGCGGGCGGCGCGGTCGGCCGCCCCCGGTGGCTCGTCGGCGGCCGCCCGACCGGGACCGAGGACGCCCGGAGCGGTGAGGGCGAGCAGGGTCGCCGCGAGCAGGAGGCAGCCGGATCGGGGCGCGCGAGGGCAGCGGGACGAACTCACCGGGCGCATCACACCCCGGGTCGGCCGGCCCGGTCAACCGTGGTCATTGGGTGCGTTGGCCGCCGGCTGCACCGTTCGGAGCGGCGTCGGGCGCTCAGGTAGCCTCCAGCGGTGACCTCGTCCGGATCCCGCGACGACACCGGCTCAGCTCCCGGCGGCGCCGGGGGCATGAACCTGAAGCAGGTCGCCCTGCGACTCGGCGTCCACTACACGACGGTCTACCGCTACGTCCGGACCCACCAGCTCGAGGCCGATCGGGTCGACTCCGGGTGGGTCGTCTCCGAGGGGCAGCTCGACCGGTTCCTCCACGGCCGGGACCGGACCCCCGAGGTCCGCCGACGCCGGGTCGACTGGCCCGATCGGCTGCGTCCGGCGCTCGAACGGGGTGACGAGGTGGCCGCCTGGAGGGTGATCGAGGACGCCCTCCGCTCGGGGGTCGGGCCCGAGGCCTGCTACCTCGACGTCCTGGGCGGGGCCCTCGCCGGTCTGGACGGCTCCGACGACCACGTCGACGGGTACCTGGCCTCGGCGGTCGCCCTGCGGCTCGTGGCCCGACTCGGTGCCCGGTTCCGCCGGCCCGGTCGCACCCGCGGGACGGTGCTGGTGGCCGCACCGGTCGGGGAGCAGCACGCCCTGTCGATCGCGATCCTGGCCGACCTGGTCCGCCTCCGGGGCGTGCGGTGCGCCGAACTGGGGGTCGACGTGCCCGCCGATGTCGTGGCGGCGGCCGCCGCGAACGAATCCCGCCTCCGGCTGGTGGCGCTCGGCGTGAACCGACTCGAGAGTGCGGATGCCGTGTCCGCCGTGGCGGCCGCGCTGCGCTCGACCTGTCCCGGCGTCCCGGTGCTCGTCGGCGGTCAGGGCGTGCGCAACCAGCAGGTCGCCGCGGCCCTGGGGGCCGACCACTGGGCACCGGACCTGCGTGGTGCGCTGGCGGTGATCGACGACCTCGTCAACACCCCGGCCCGTCGCCACCGGGCCGTCGGCCCCGAGCCCGATGCCGCCGGGGCCGTCCCTCGTGGCTGAGCGGCACGACGTCGATCCGCAGTTCTGGTGGCTGCTCGACCTGCTCGGCGACCTCACGCTCGACGACGACTCGCTGGCCGCCACCCGGGCGGGGTTCGAGGCGCTCAGCGCCGCCGTTCCGGGGCCCGAGGTCGCGGGCCTGGTCGTCGAGGACCGGCGGGTCCCCGGAGGGCCCGGCGACCCGGAGGTGGGCGTGCGGCTCTACCTCCCGGAACGGGGAGCGCTCCCGACCCCGGCACTGCTCTGGATCCACGGCGGCGGCATGGTCATGGGCAGCCCGTCGGCGAGCGACCTCACGGCCCGTCACGCCGTGGCGCACCTGGGCTGGCCGGTCGTGTCGGTCGACTACCGGCTCGCCCCGGAGACCCCGTTCCCGGGTCCGCTCGACGACTGCACGGCGGCCTTCGACTGGCTCGTCGGTGCCGCGGGTGAGCTGGGGGTCGACCCGACCCGCATCGGTGTGGTCGGGGAGAGTGCCGGCGGTGGACTGGCCGCCGGTCTGGCGCTGCGGTGCCGTGGCCGTGCCGCCGCCCCGGCGTTCCAGGTGCTCATCTACCCCATGCTCGACGACCGGACGGTGGTGCGGCCCGACCCCAGCCCGCACGCGGGCCGCGACGTGTGGACCCCGGCGCTCAACCGGTTCGGGTGGTCCGCGTACCTGGGGGTCGAGCCCGGGTCCGCGGGCGTGGCCGCGACGGCGGCGCCCGCCCGGGCCGACGACCTGTCGGGTCTGCCGCCGGCGTTCATCTCGGTCGGTGCGCTCGACCTCTTCCTGGACGAGGACGTCGAGTACGCCCGCCGGCTGGCCGCGGCCGGGGTGCCCGTCGAGTTGCACGTGTTCCCCCGCACCCCCCACGGCTTCGCCGGATTGCTCGGCACCTCGCCGCTCGCCGACGAGCACGCGCTCGTGGTGCATGCGGCGCTCCGTCGGGAGCTCGGCGGCGGAGATCCGTGCTGAGGTCGGTACCCTGAGCGGAGCCCGGTCGGCCCAGGACCGACCGACCGGCAGGAGGTGCCGGAATGGCGAACCCAGAGCGGGTCGAGCGGTGGATCGGCGCCGGTGGCTCGACGGCCGCCGGGGTGGTCGACGCCGTGGACGAGGCGCTCAGCTCCGCCACGGGTGACCGGACCCCGGCGTTGGTGGTGGTGTTCTCGTCACCCGAGTACCCCCTGGCCGAGGTGGCCGCGCTCGTCGCCGAGCGCATCGGCGACACGCCGGTGATCGGGTGCTCGACCTCGGGTGAGGTGGCGACCTCCGGGCCGACCGAGGCGGGACTGGCGATCTGGGCGCTCGGCGGTGACGGCTTCGAGGTCGCCACCCGGCTGGGCCAGGGATCGCCCGAGGGGCTCCGGAGCGCGGCGGCCGAGGCGGCGCAGTGCGTCGAGGATCTGGACGAGGGTCTGGCGTCGGTGCTCGTCCTCCTGGCCGACGGCCTGTGCGGCGACCAGGTCGAGGTCGTCCGCGGCGCCTACGGCGTGGCCGGGGCCGCCGTGCCGTTGGTGGGTGGTTGTGCCGGGGACGACCTGGCCATGCAGCGGACCGAACAGCTGCACGGGGCCGAGGTCACCACGAACGCCGTCGTCGCGGCCGCCATCCGTTCGGACGCGCCGGTGGGGGTCGGTGTGGCGCACGGGTGGCGTGAGGTCGGTGAGCCGATGCTCGTGACCGCGAGCCGGGGCGTGGTGGTCGAGACGCTCGACGATCGGCCTGCGCTCGACGTCTATCTGGACGCGTTCGACGCCCCGGCGTCGGTGCGCGGCGACGAGGCGGCGTTCGTCGAGTTCGCCGTCGTGCGACCGCTCGGGATCGTCCGCCGTGACCGGACCGAGATCCGGTACGTGTCCGGGGCCGACTACGAGGCTCGCACGCTCACCTGCATCGCCGAGGTCCCGCCGGGCGCGGCGGTGCACCTGATGGAGGGCGACACCGACACCGTGCTCCGGGCGACTGACGCTGCCTGCCGGGCGGCCCTCGACGGACTGGACGGACGCGACCCGATCGGCCTGCTCGTCTTCGACTGCGTGGCCCGGCGCGCCGTGCTCGAGGACACGGGGATCCGCCGGGAGGTCGACCGGGTCGCCGAGGCCTCCGGCGGTGTGCCGGTCGCCGGGTTCTACACCTACGGCGAGATCGCCCGGACCCGGGGCGCCGGCGGGTTCCACAACCAGACCCTCGTGGTGGTGGCGTTCGCGTGAGTGCCCCCGGACCGGGCGACCAGCGGAGCTCGTGGTCGCTGCAGGTGGTGGTCGAGGTGCTCTCGGCGTTCTCGGTCGAGGACCCGAACGCCGTCGACCGGGTGGTCGACCGCATCGCCGAGTCCGTGGACGCCGAGGTGGTGGTGGTCGTCCGCCGGAACGCCATCGTGGCGTCGGTCGGCGTCGACGACAGAGCTCGTGCCGACCTGCTCGCAGCGGTGGGAGCCCGCCCGGCGCTGGTGCACCTGGCCGGTGTCGGGCCCCACGACCACACGGAGCTCTCGCTCTGCTGGTCGCCACTCGACGGCGACGACGTCGTGGCCGTCGGCCGGTTCGGCGAGCCCTTCGACCTGGAGGAGCGATCGCTGCTCCGGGCCATCGGCCGGTCGCTGGCGCTGAGCTTCCGGGCGCTCGACGCGCTCGAGGCCGAACGATACGCCCGGGACGAACTGGACCGGGCGCTGGCGGTTGCCACCCACCGGGCGACCCACGACCAGCTGACGGGCCTGCCCGCCCGTGAGCTCGTGATCGAGACCCTCGATCGACGCCTGCGCGGCGCGACGCCCGCCGAGCTCGAGCGGACGTTCGTGTTCTTCCTCGACGTCGACCGCTTCAAGCTGGTCAACGACATCCACGGCCACGCCGTCGGCGACCAGTTCCTGTCGGCGCTCGCCCACCGCCTGCGCGGCGCCGCCGGCCCCCGGGACCTGTGTGGACGCCTCGCCGGCGACGAGTTCGTGCTCGTCTCCTCCCAGGTGTCGCTCGAGTCGGCCGAGGCGAAGGCGGCCCAGATCCTCCGGGTGATGGTCGATCCGCTCGAGATCGACGGGCGCTCTCTCGTCCCGTCGATCTCGATCGGCCTCACGCAGGCATCCCCCGGCGATCTCGCCGAGACGCTCGTCGACGACGCGGACCTGGCGATGTATCGGGCCAAGCAGACGGGACGAGGTCGGGTCGTGGTGTTCGATCCCGGGTTGCGGCGGGCGACCGAGCAACGGGCCGGCATCGAGGCCGACCTGCGTCAGGCGTTGCGCGGGCCCGGGGAGTTCGTCCCCTACTTCCAGCCGGTCGTCGACCTGCACTCGGGGCGGATCATCGGCTTCGAGGCGCTCGTCCGCTGGCTCCACCCGACCCAGGGCGTGGTCCCGCCCGACGTCTTCATCCCCGTCGCCGAGGACACCGGCCAGATCGTCCACATCGACGCCCGGATGCTGCGCTCGGCCTGCGCCCGCCTGGCCGAGTGGCGCCGGCTCCCCGGCCTGGAGCGACTGACCATCTCGGTCAACACATCGGCCCGGTCCTTCGCGGACCCGCTGCTCCCGAGCCGGGTGGCCGAGGCGCTCGACCTCTCGGGCCTGTCGGCCGATTCGCTCCTGTTGGAGCTCACCGAGTCGGTGATGATGGACGAGGGCTCCGGTGACGCCGAGACCGTCCAGCGGCTCGTCGACCTGGGGGTCCGCCTCGCCGTCGACGACTTCGGGACGGGCTACTCGTCGCTGCGGTACCTGCGGGAGTTCCCGGTCGCCGTGTTGAAGGTCGACCGATCGTTCACGAGCCAGCTGGGCGAGGACCGGGAGGTCGAGGTGATCGTGGAGTCGATCGTCGGCATGGCCCGGTCGCTCGGCCTCGCCGTCACCGCCGAGGGGGTGGAGACCGCCTTCCAGGCCGACCGGCTGGTCGACCTCGGGTGCGGGTACGCCCAGGGCTACCTGTACGGCCGACCCGTCGACGCCGACACGGCGACGGCCATGCTCCTGGCCCAGGCCGACGTCACCGCCTGACGCGGCCGGTCCCGTTCAGCCGGCCCAGGTGCCGGCCATGGACGGGAAGTCCCCGGTGATGCCGACCTGCTCGAAGTAGCCGGCCTCGAGGGCGTCGAGCAGGTCCCCGCCGGGTCCACCCTTCCGGAACTCACCGTCACCGGCCGGGACCGTCGGCGGCAGGGTCGCGGCCGGCACCGTCGTGGTGGGCACCGTGGTCGTGGGCAACGTGAACTGCTGCTCGGTCCGGTCCGGCTGCATGCCCGGAGCGATGGCCTGCGGCACCCCGTTGCAGAGCGGCGTCGGCTGTCGCAGCGGCAGCGTGTCCAGGTCGAACAGTTCCGGGTCGGGGTCGGCGGCGGCCAGGGAGTGGCCGATGTTGTTGGCCGCCCGGTCCCGCGGCGTCAGCCACCACCCGTCGCCGCCGGAGCCCTCGGCCGGTGCCCCCAGGAACCGCCACTCGAGGAACCTCATGATCGAGGTGTGGTCGTAGGTGCGGTGGTCGACGAACCCGGGCCGGGCGTACGGCGAGGCGACCACGGTGGGGACCCGGAACCCGGCCTGACCGAAGTTGGTGGCGTCGTCGCTCGAGGACAACAGGTCCGGCAGCACCGGCGGTGCCACGTGATCGAAGAAGCCGCCCCACTCGTCGTAGGTGACCACGAACATGCCGCGCTCCCAGTGCGGTGACTCCACGAACGCGCGGAACACGTCACGCAGGTAGCGCTGGCCGGCACCGGGGTCGCAGTGCGGGTGGTCGTCGGCCTGCCACCACGGCAGGTACGGCGGGTCCAGGTACACGACGTTCGGGAGGTTCCCGCCGGCGCAGTCGGCGAAGTAGTGGTCGATCCCCGACAGGATGGGCGCCATGCGCGGCCCCCAGAACGCCAGGCTCGGGAGGTCCGCGAAGTACGAGCGGACGTCGACCCCGGCGGCCCGCAGGCGGTCCCAGATGGTGTCCCACTGGTGGCCCAGCTCCTTCAGCGGGATGTAGTTGTTGATGTACCCGCCGGACTGGGCCGAGTGGAGGTACCGGCGGTTCGGCTGCGTGGAGGACAGCACCGAGCAGTGGTAGCGGTCGAAGGTGGTGAAGCGCCGGGCGAGCCGGGCGTGGAACGGCAGGTCCGCCGCCTCGTGGAACCCGAGCGCGTAGTCGTCGTTGCCGCTGCCCTCGGCCAGGAACCCGCCGTCGCGCTGCGCCCGGCCCGAGTACCAGCCGTGACCGGGATCCGCGAAGCCACAGCCCCGGTAGCCGAACGGATCCGGCCCCCCGCTCAGCGAGTGCGTCCGGTGCTCCGCGCCCGACGGGTCCAGGTAGCCCACATCGGTGCGGGCGTCGATGGAGAACGCGTCGCCGTAGTTGCGGCGGCCCCGCTCCAGGTAGGCCTCGTCGCCGCCCAGCCAGCCCAGGTAGTGGTCGAAGGACCGGTTCTCCATCATCAGGATGACGACGTGGTCGATCGGCGCCTCGCTCGCGGGCAGGTCCAGGATCGACCCCTCCGGCACGAAGCCCGGGTGGTACTCGCGGCCGATGCCGTCCAGGTCCAGGTCCGTCGGCGGTGCGCACGCACCCAGG
>SXMI01000107.1 GCA_005777415.1 Actinomycetota bacterium
GATGACGAGTCCACTGGCGGTGGTCTCCTCGGCCTCGTTCGGGCGGACGACGATGCGGTCCTCGAGGGGTTGCAGCTTCACAATTGCCTCCATGGGGCGGTTGGCACTCTGACTTGGCGAGTGCCCAAGGTAGCACTCGCCCATGGAGACTGCTAGTCGACGCCCCGGGGCGCCCGACCCGGGCCGACCATGGCCCCGGATTCAGGCCCCGACGGGGTGGATCCACCGACCGTGGAAATCGACCTGGGCCACCAGCCGATCGCCGCCGTCGGGCCAGGTCCGCATCCAGATCGCGGCCCGGGTCCGGTCCCACTCGTCGGGCTCGTAGCGCACCCACGCCAGCGGCTCGCTCGACGTGGCGCGCTCCCCCGCCGCCTCGAGCACCCGGGTCACCCGCCAGCGCTGATCGGTCGGCAGGTACTGCCACACGATCGAGTGCTGTACGAGCGTCGACCCGGACCGCTCGGCGAGGACCGCCGCCAGCGCCTCGCCCGTGTCGTCCACCCGATGCAACTCGGCCGGGACCTCGGCTGCGACCACGATGGCCGCGCGGACCCGGGCCAGGCGCTCGGTCTGGTCCGGCCAGACGAACGACAGCAACGTCCGGGCACCCTCGGCGCCGGCGGCATCGACCGGGTGCGGGTCCAGCCCCACCCGCCGGTCGATCCGGGGCACCGGCGCGAGCGCACCGACCCGACCCCGCACCTCGGGTGCCAGCCGAACCGGCGAACCCGGTTCACCCAGAACGACCTCACCCAGATCGACCTCGAAGCGATCGAACCGGAGGTTCAACCCGCCGGAGCAACCCAACTCGACCAACGTCACCCCATCGGGGAGCGACGCAGCGGCGGCCGCCAGGGCCAGCCCGGCGGAACGTCCGACCTCGTTCGTCTGCACCTCCCGCCCGAGACCCGCCGAGAGCTCGTCGTGATGGGCGGCGACCAGCGCGCCCCAGGCCCGACCCAGGGACCGGTCGTCGGGCGGAACGGAACCTCCGCAGCTCGGGAGGACCGCCGCCCACTCCGGCGCGGCGCCGGCCAGCGCGAGTCGGTGCGCTGCACCCAGCAGGCGGAGCGGGCCCGCCTGTCCGAACCGCAACCCGGCGTGCGTCTCGATCACGTCCCAGGTCGCACCACCGCGCCCACAGTCGTCGGCGAGCAACCGCAGCAAGCGGCCGTAGAGGGGCGAGCCCAGGTCGTCGCAGGCGACCGCCTGGGTGCGGAGACGTTCCGCCCACTCCGCCGGACCGGCGGGCTCGGCGGTGTCGGTCACGGGACGATCGACAGGCGCTGGTTGGGGTCCGCCCCGCAGTCGAGCGGCGTCGGACCCTCCCGCTCGAGCCGGTACCAGCCGGCCGCTGCGATCATGGCGGCGTTGTCCGTGCACATCTGGCGGCTGGGCAGGAACGCGTGGAGGCCGTCCTCGGCGCACGCCCCCAGGAACTGCTCGCGCAGCAGCGAGTTGGCCGCCACGCCGCCGCCCAGTGCGAGCGCCACCGCGCCCACCTCCCGTGCGGCCCGTCGGGCCTTGGCGACAAGCACGTCGACGACGGCCTGCTGGAAGCTGGCCGCCACGTCCTCGGTCGACACCTGCGGATGCGAGCGCACGTGGTTGACGACCGAGGTCTTGAGTCCGCTGAACGAGAAGTCGAGCCCGTCGTCGAGCATCGACCGGGGGAACCGGATGGCCTCGGGGTCGCCCACCATGGCGGCGGCATCGATCGCCGGACCTCCCGGGTAGCCGAGCCCGAGGAACCGGGCCACCTTGTCGAACGCCTCGCCGGCCGCGTCGACGAGCGTCTGGCCGAGCAGTCGGTACCGGCCGTGCCCCTCGACCAGGACGAGCATGGTGTGACCGCCCGAGACGAGCAGCACCACGAGCGGGAACCGCAGCTCGGGTTCCTCGAGGAACCCGGCGTACAGGTGGGCCTCGAGGTGGTTGACCGACACGAACGGGACGTCCCAGGCCAGCGCCAGCGCCTTGGCGGCCGAGACCCCGACCAGCAGCGCCCCGATCAGACCGGGGCCGGTGGTGGCCGCCACGGCGTCCACATCGGCGCCGTCGATCCCCGCCTCGAGGAGCGCCCGGGCCGTCACCGGGATGATCAGCTCGCTGTGCGCCCGGCTGGCGATCTCCGGCACGACACCGCCGTACCGGGCGTGGAGGTCGACCTGCGAGCTGACGACCGACGACATGACCTGCGTGCCGCCGCGCACGCAGGCCGCTGCGGTCTCGTCGCAGGAGGTCTCGATGCCGAGCACACCGTGCCCGCGTCGGCCCAGCTGCGGCCACCTGCGTCCTCGTTCACCGCAGCACCCCTTCCGTCGTCGGCTCGCCGTCGTCGTCCGGGTCCCGGACCTCGTGCGCCACGACCAGCGGTGCCGGCAGTTCGGCCCGGATCCGGTCGAGGCGGTCGAGCTGGGCCGGCTGGTCCAGATCGTGGAGCCACATGATCAGCGCGTCCTCCCGGTTGTCCCGGTAGTAGGCCCGCCGGATGCCGCCGGGGGCGAACCCGAACCGTCGGTACAGCTCCTGAGCCGGCCGGTTGGTGATGCGGACCTCGAGCGTGACCGCCGTCAGCGATCGCTCCGCTGCGGCCCGGAGCTGCACCAGCAGGAGCCGCGTGGCCACGGCGGCCCGGCGCTCGGCCACGTCCACGGAGAGCGTCGTGATGTGCCCCTCGTCGGGGTGGTACATGAGGCCGCAGTAGCCGACGACGACGTGATCCCGGAGCGCCACCAGGTAGTGGCGGCTGGTCGGCATGCGCAGCTCGTCGCGGAACAGGCGCTCGGACCACGGCCGCGGGTTGGTGGCCGTCTCCAGGGCGACGACGCCCTGCAGGTGCCGCGGCCGCATGGGCGCCACGACGATCCCGTCGGGCCGGCTCGACGGCATCGGGGCCGGAGCGGCGGCGCTCACCGGCCGTCCCGGGTCGACCAGTTGATCTCCGCGTCCGGCCGCCGCAGGTAGAGCGGCTCGATCGCATCGGGACGCTCGAAGTCCTCACGGAGTGCCCGGGCGTGGGCGAGCTCGACGAGCGCCGCCGCCGACGGGTGCGAGTTGCCGGTGTCGACCAGCTCGACCTTGGCCATCCCCTCGAAGGCCTCCTGGTAGCGCTGCGCGCCGTCACCGACGAGCAGCACCTCCTCGCCGGACGCCAGCAGCTCACTGGCGAGGTCGTCGGGGGAGCCGACCTGGTGGTCGGTCACCCGCTGCACACCACCGGGCACCTGGCGGTAGCAGGCGTAGTAGAGCTCACCCCGGCGGGCGTCCACGGCGGTGACGATGAGCCGGTTGGAGAAGCGGACCGGGAACGCCAGCAGGTCCAGGCTGGGCACGCCGATCATGGGCAGCCGGAGCGAGAACGCCAGGGCCTTGGCGGTGGCCACCCCCACCCGCAGACCGGTGAACAGCCCCGGGCCGACGTCGACGGCGACCAGACCGATCTCGGACAGCTCGACCCGGGCCTGCTCGCAGGCGAACTGGATGCTCGGGACGAGCTGCTCGGCATGACGCTTGCCCTTCGCCGAGTGCACCGAGGCGAGCACCCCCTCGTGGCCGCCGATGGCGCAGCCGACCTGCATGGTCGCGGTCTCGATGCCCAGGATCAGCATGCACCCACCCCCGGAGCGGTCCCGCCGCTGGGTGGCTCGGCGACCCACGCGGCGAGTGCCGTGCCGATGGCGCGCACCCGGGCCGACCACCGGGACCCGACGGGCAGCAGCTCCACCTCACGGACCTCGGGCGTGTCGATCGAGGCGGTCAGGTGCACCTCGAGGAAGTCGGGTGGGAGCACACCGGCGATCGTGTCGCCCCACTCGATGAGCGTGACGCCACCGTCGTCGAGCAACTCGTTCAGGCCCAGGTCGAGCGCCTCGTTGACCTGACCCAACCGGTAGACGTCCAGGTGGTTGAGGTCGAGTCGGCCCGTGTAGGTCTGGACCAGGGCGAACGTCGGGCTGGTGATCTGCTCGTCCACACCGAGCCCCCGACCGAACCCCTGGCAGAAGGCGGTCTTGCCGGCACCGAGGTCGCCCACGAGCAGGATCAGGTCACCGGGTCGGGCGAGCTCGGCGAGCGCCGCCGCCAGGTCCCGGGTGGCGTCGACCGACTCGGTCCGGGCCCGCACGCCGCCGCTCACGCCGCCGCCCCGCTCAGCAACTGCCCGGCCAGTCCGACGTCGTGGCGGAACCGCTCCATGGCCGACGCGCCACCGCGCAGCACCGCCGCGGGGTGCAGGGTCGGCACCAGTCGGGCGGAGCCGAACTCGTAGCTGCGGCCTCGCAGTCGGGTGATGCCCTCCCGGGTGGCGAGCAGCAGTCGGGACGCGAAGTTGCCGACCGTCAACACGACCGTCGGCGAGACGAGGGCGAGTTGCTCGTCGAGCCACGGGCGGCAGGCCGCGACCTCGGCGGGACGGGGGTCACGGTTGTCGGGGGGCCGGCACTTGACGACGTTGACGACGAAGCAGTCGTCGTCGACCAGGCCGGTCTCCTCGGCGACGACCCGGCGCAGGAGCTGCCCGGACCGACCGACGAACGGGCGGCCCGACCGGTCCTCCTGCTCGCCCGGCGCCTCACCCACGATCACGAGCGGCGAGTCGGGCCGACCGGACCCGAAGACGACCTGGGTCCGGGTGGCCGCGAGCCCACAGCTCGTGCACGACAGGGCACGGACTCGCAGCGCATCGAGGGCCTCGGACACGTCCGCATGGTACCCAGCCGCCGTGGCCGGGCCTCAGCTGGGGTAGGCGCGCGCCATGCGCGATCCGAAGCCCACGAGGATCTCGTAGGGGATCGTGCCGAGCCGGGCCGCCCACTCCGACGGCGTGACGCACTCGTCGCCCTGCGCTCCGAGCAGCACGACCTCGTCGCCGACCGCGATCGACCCATCACCCGTGACGTCGACCATGAGCTGGTCCATGGTGACCACACCGAGGACGGGCCGCCGGCGGTCGCCGACCAGCACCTCACCCCCGGTGAGGCCCAGGTTGCGGGGCACCCCGTCGGCGTAACCGACGGGGACCACGGCCACCTCGGTCGGACGGTCGACCACGGTGTGCCAGCCGTAGCTGACCCCCTCCCCGACCGGCACACGATTCAGGAACGACACCCGGGAGCGGAGCCGCAGTGCGGGGCGCAGGTCGACCGGAGGGCCCAGCGACGTCGGGGGGACGCCGTAGGCCGCCAGTCCGACCCGGACCAGGTCGTACCGGGACCGCTCCAGGTGCAGGGCGCCGGCGGAGTTGGCCGCATGGCGCAGACCCGGATCGATGCCGGCGACACGCAGCGCATCGAGCACGGCATCGAACCGGTCGAGCTGGAGGGTGTTCTCGGATCGGCCCGGCTCGTCGGCGAGCGCCAGGTGGGTGAAGACCCCACCGAGCACCAGCCCGGCGTCGAGGACCCGACGGGCCAGATCGAGCGCGGCGTCGGGCGACACCCCGACCCGGTGCATCCCCGTGTCGACCTTCACCTGCACCTGCCAACCCGGCCGGATCGCAGCCGCCTGGTCGACCCCGGCCGGGGAGTAGAGCGTCGGGGTCAGGTCCGCCTCCGCAGCCAGGCGGAGCTCCGGCTCGGACGGCTCGGACAGGAGCAGGATCGGCGTGGTGATGCCCGCCGCCCGGAGCTCGGCACCCTCGGCCGCCAGCGCCACCGCCAACCAGTCGGCACCGCCGGCGGCCGCAGCCGTTGCCGCAGCGGCGGCGCCGTGGCCGTAGCCGTCGGCCTTCACGACCACACACATCCGCGCCGGCGCCACGAGTTCGCCGATCGACGCCACGTTGCGCCGGATCGCGTCCAGGTCGACGTCGATCAAGGAGGGGCGGGGCACGGTCCGCAGGCTAGATGGAGAACCCCGTGTGTTCGGTCAGGGCGGGGTCGGTCAGGGCGGGGCGCCGAGCGCCGACCAGGCACCGGGGAGTGCCCGGGCCACGTCGTCGGCGACGGCGCCCCGTTCGGCGCAGCGACCGGCCGCCCGACCGTGGAGGTGGGCGGCCGCCGCTGCGGCCCGGGCCGGTGCGGCCCCACTGGCGAGGAACCCGGACACGATGCCGGTGAGCACGTCGCCGGTGCCGGCGGTGGCCAGCCGGGCGTCGCCCGAGCGCACGAGGAGCACCGAACCAGCCGGATCGGCGACGACGGTCGTCGGGCCCTTGAGCAGCACGACCGCCCCGGTCGCCGCAGCCAGCTCCCGGGCCGCATCCGGCCGGTCCTCGCCCGGTGGTGCGCCGGTGAGCCGTTCGAACTCGCCGTCGTGCGGGGTGAGCACGGTGGGAGCGGCCCGGTGCCGCACGGCGGCGGCCACGTCGGTGCCCAGGACCCAGAGTGCGTCGCCGTCCACCACCACGGGCACCTCGGCCCCGGCGAGGACGCCCCGCACCCCTGCGGCCGCGTCGTCGCTGCGACCCAGACCCGGGCCGATGGCCAGGACACGGAACCGGCGCAGGTCGGCGAGCACGGCGTCGGCCCAGTCGTGCGCAGGGAGCGGGACGACGACCGTCTCGAGCGGGGCCGCCGGATCGGGCGAGCCGGGAACCGACAGCCGCACGTAGCCGGCACCCGAGCGGAAGGCCGCCGTCGCTGCCATCGTCGGGGCGCCGGTCATGCCCGGCGAGCCGCCCACGATCCACACCGCATGGCGCCACTTGTGGTCGTCCGGTGCCCGGCCCGGCACCCAGGCCAGGACGTCCTCGTCGGTGACGAGCGCCGCCCGACCGCCGTCCGGAGCCAGCCCGATGTCGGCCACCTCGACCGCACCGGCGAACGACGGCCCGTCGCCCAGGAGAAGTCCCGGCTTGAGCGCCACGAACGTCACGGTGGCCACCGCCCGGGCCGGCCGACCGGAGGCGCGACCCGTGAGTCCGGACACTCCGGAGGGGATGTCGACAGCCAGCACCGGGGCGCCGTCGGGGTCCGGGAACCCGTACTCGCCCCGGAACCCGGTGCCGAACGCGGCGTCAATCACCAGGTCCGCCGCCGGCAGGACGGCGGGCGCATCACCAGCGTCGATCACGAGGGTCCGCACGCCCCGGTCCGCAAGCAACCTGGCCGCCACCCGACCGTCGGCACCGTTGTGGCCCGGCCCGGCGACGACCACCACCCGACGGCCGTAGGTCCCACCGAGCAGGGCGACGGCGGAACGGGCCACGGCGCCGGCGGCCCGGCGGACCAGCACGTCGAGCGGATCGGTGGCCGCTCGGTCGACCCGCGCCATCTCCTCGGGGGTGAGCACCGGACTCACCCCCTCAGGCTACGGGCGCACCGCACCCCAGCGTTCTACGGCTCCAGCGCGCGACATGTACCCCGCGCGCGACCCCTATATCGGGGGGGTCAGGTTTCGGCGAGGGCGGTGGCCTGGGCCAGCGTCTCGGTGTGGCTCAACGACAGGTGCCAGCGCTGCACCCCGAGCTCATCGGCCCGGGCCACGGCCCGACCGTGGAGCCGGACCGTCGGCCGCTCGTCACCACCGCCGAGCACCTCCACATCCGTCAGCGGCACCGCAGCGAGCCCCACACCCAGCACCTTCAGCACCGCCTCCTTGGCGGCGAACCGGGCCGCCAGGCCCTGGGTCGGATCCCGCCGCACTCCGACGAACCGACGCTCTGCGTCCCGGAAGATCCGATCGAGCACCCCCGGCGTCCGCTCGACGACGAGACGGAAGCGCTCCACCTCCACCAGATCGGTGCCGACGCCGACGATGGCCACCGGACCCCCGACTCAGCTGCGCCAGCGTTCGGCCAGCGACAGGATCGAATCGCACAGCAGGTCGACCACCGGCTGCTGGGCCAGGAGGTCCTCACGCAGGACCTCCTCGGTCTCGGTGACCGCGTCCTTCAGCGCCTGGTACCGACGGCGGTACCCCTGCATGACCGCTCGGGCCGTGGACGCCGGCAGGCGGTCGGCGAGCTGCACGTGGAGCAGCACCAGCCCCGTCGTCACACCGTCCTTGGTCTCGGGGACGATCACGACGGTCCGGCCGTCGCTGCGGCCACGGGCCACGAGCAGCTCCTGTTCCCGGGCCACCAGGGCCTTGGTCCCCCGCAGCCGCGGGTCGCGGTCCACCCGCGAGGGCAGCCCGAGCGACACCCCGGACCGGTCCAGGACGACCAGGGTGGCGTGCTCCGGGTCCTCGCCGTCGTCGACCCCGTAGCGGGTGGAGCCCGTCACCTCGACCACGGCCGGGTCCAGCTCACCGAGCGACCGCAGCGTCGAGTACGTGAGCCGGTCACGGGCGGATCCGGCGGCCAGCGTGGCGGCCACGAGCGGCACCTCGAGCAGCGACTCGTCGCTGCGGCTGATCCCGACCGTCACGGTCTTGGCCTGGTGCTTGATCGCGTCGACCGGTCGGGTCAGCTCCTCGATGGCGGCGGTCAGCCCGGCCGACAGGTCCTCGAGCACCACACCGGGCGTCCCGACCTTGCCGAACTCCAACTGGTAGCCGTCCAGGCCGCTGATGCCGGTCGCATAGCGCAGGACCCCGGCGAGCCGGACGGCGGTCCCGGCCTCGAGGTGACCGTTCAGCGTTCCCGTGCGGAGCGCGTCGTGGTACACGGCCGACGGGCCCACCAGGTGCTCGCGCACGGCGGCGAGCAGCGCCGACGGGTCGACGTCCCCCCCGGCATCGCCACCGGCGCTCGCACGGGCGACCGCCTCGTCGATGGCGGCGTGCGCCTGGCGCAGCGGCTGGGCCTGGGCATCGATCGCCAGCGCCGCCTCGTAGCCGAACAGGTGGCCGACCATCGTCGCCGGCACGAAGCCGAGCCGGGGATGGGTCTCGGGCACCGTGAGCACGGCGAGCGCCGCGGTGAACGAACGGTCCGACTCCGAGGCCACCACGATCGGAGCCGCCTTGTGCGCCCGGAAGATCGCCACCTCCTTGGCGACGTCATCGGCCGTGGACCCGACGAGCCCGGCGGCGCACACGAAGATGAGCGGCTCCGAGCTCAGGTCGATGTGCTTCTTGTCCTCGGTCGCGTCGCAGGCGATGGACTTGTAGCAGAGCTCGGACAGCTTGATCCGCAGCTCCCGGGCGGCGATCTGGTTCACGCCGTTCCCCACGATCGCCCAGTACCGACGGGACGGGGCGAAGGCCTGGGCGGCGGCGGCGATCTCCGGGCGGGTGGCGAGCGTGGCCTCGAGCACCGCCGGGATCCGCGCGAGCGAGTCGAGCAGCACCTGCTCCTCGGGGTGGTCGCTGCGGCGGGCACCGGGCACGCGGTCGGCGATGGCGTAGCCGAGCAGCAGCCCGGCCGCGACCTGGGAGTAGAACGCCTTCGTCGAGGCGACGCTCATCTCCACGTCACGGCCGTCGGAGGTGTAGAGGACCCCATCGGCCTTGTCGGTGAGGTCGCTGTTGCGCCGGTTGACGATCGCGATCACGGGAGCGCCACGACCCCGCACCAGGTCCACGGTCCGGTTCGTGTCGGTCGTCGTTCCCGACTGGCTGATGGCCACGACCAGCGTGTCGGACATGTCGCTGCGCATCCGGAAACCGGAGAGCTCGGTGGCCGGGAGCGCCTCGACGCGCACCGGGGTGTCGGCGAGCAGCTCCGTCAGGTGGTGCGCCAGGCTCTGGCCGGCCACGGCGGCGGTCCCCTGGCCGATCACGAGCACCCGCTCGATGGTCCCGGCGGCCAGGCGGCTGGCCACGGCATCCGGCAGCGTGTCCGGGCCGAGCACCACCCGGTACACGCCATCGGACTCGAGCAGCTTCCCGCGGAGCGTCTTGCGGAACGACGACGGGGAGTCGCCGATCTCCTTCAGCAGGAAGTGCGGCGCCTCGCCCCGGTCGATGTCCCGGGTCGTGATCTGCGCCACCGCCACGTCACCCGCCGTGACGGGCAGCTCCGTACCGTCGTAGGACCAGCGCCCGATCCCCTCGACGGTCCCGGCGCCGTCCACGCGCAGCTCGACGATCTGGCCGCGACTCCCCGTGGGGTTGTCCGGATCGGCCGGCGTCTCGCCGTCCATCCGGAGGTACTCCACGGTCTCCTCCACCACGCCGTACGGCTCGGAGGCCACCACGAAGGCGTCCTCGGCCACGCCGACGTACAGCGCCTGGCCGCTGCCGCGCAGGGCCAGGAGCACCCGGTCCGGCGACGAGGCCGCCGTCGCCGCGATGGCAACGGACCCCTCGAGCCGGGCGACGGTCTCGCGGAACGCCTCGTGCACCGGTCGCCCCTCGGCCAGTCCCCGACGGGCCAGCGGGGGGATGACCTTGGCGTCGGTGGTGATCTCGGCCAGCAGCTGCAGGCCGTCCGATGCGACCAGGTCGGCGTGGTTGTCGACGTCGCCGTTCAGGACCGCCGTCACGAGCGGACCGGGCGAGGCCGCCACCTCGTCGGAGCACTGGGGGTGGGCGTTCGGCTCGGACACGATCCCGATCGACGCCCAGCGGGTGTGGCCCAGGACCACGCCCTCCACGCCAGGGTGGGCGAGCGCCCGCTGGAGCAGGGCATCGCCGCGGAACGCCGCCCGCAGGGCGGCGGTGTTGTCGCCGAGCTCACCGATCTCGGCCGCCGCCTTGTGGACGATCACCAGGACGTCGCCGTCGAGTCGCAACGACCCCGAGGTGAACGCCGGGGTGCTCCGCTCGGCGAGCGCGGCGGCCACCGTCGGGTCGGCCGGATCCAGGCCGTGGTTCCAGAGCTGCACCTCGAGGCCGGCCGAGTCCCGACCCCGCACCTCGAGCCGGTCCAGCGCCGAGAGCGCCTGGTGCAGGCTCACGAGCACCGCCACACCGTCCGGGCCCGGCACGTGTTCGGCCAGCACCTCGACGCCCGTCGCGGCGCGGAGCCGGTCACGACCGATCGACCACAGGGCGTCCTTGCACTCGATCAGCGCGGCGTTCGTCGCCTCGAGCTCGGCCGGTTCCAGATCGACCATCGGATCGTCGAGCTCGGCCTCGATCACGGACGCGGACGCGCTCAGCACGTCGACGAGGGCGGCCACCCGGGCCCGTGACCCGGCGTCGGCCAGCAGGCCCAGCACTCCGGGGACACCGCGCAGCTCGGCATCCGCTGCCGCCAGCACGCCGGCGGCCTCGATGAGGCGCTCCAGACGTCCACTGCGACCGGGCGACAGGACGTCGACGACCGACTCGAGCCGGTCGGCGACCGATGCGGGGTCAGCAGGGCCCCGAGTGGCCCCACGACGGACCACGGCGATGATTCCGCACATGCGAGCGATGTCCTCCCGGATCGACCGCTCCGAGTGTACGGGGACCTCCGGCCGGTCGGACAGGGCACCCGCCCGACCCGCTGGGGGCAGATCTTCCCGACCTCAGCCGACGAGCGCCTCGACGGCAGCCACGAGGGCGACGGCGACCTCGTCGGCCTCCTCGACCGTCGGGGCCTCGACCATCACCCGGACCACCGGCTCGGTGCCCGACGGGCGCAGGAGCACCCGGCCGGAGTCACCCAGCCGCTCGTTCGCCTCGCCCACCGGCCCGGCGAGCAGTTCCGCCACATCCGGGAGCGGACGGTCGACCCGAACGTTGCGGAGCACCTGCGGCAGCCGGACCATGGACGAGTCGGCCAGATCGGCCAGCCCCCGGCCCGAACGGCGGAGCAGGTCGCAGAGCACCACGGCGCTGAGCAGCCCGTCGCCGGTGGTGGCGTGGTCGGCGAAGACGAGGTGGCCCGACTGCTCGCCACCGAGCGAGTAGCCGCCGGCAGCCATGGTCTCCAGCACGTACCGATCGCCGACCGCAGTCGTCAGGACCCGGATCCCGGCCGCCCGCAAGGCGTGGTGCAGACCGAGGTTGGACATGACGGTCACGACGAGGGTGTCACCGGCGAGCCGACCCCGTGCGTGCAGGTCCACCGCGCACATCGCCATGATCTGGTCGCCGTCGACGAGCCGACCCCGTTCGTCCACGGCGAGCAACCGGTCGGCGTCGCCGTCGAAGGCCACACCCAGGTCCGCTCCCGACGCGGTCACTGCCGCCTGCAGCGACTCGGGGTGGGTGGAGCCGACCCCGTCGTTGATGTTGACCCCGTCCGGGGCGTCGGCGAGCACCTCGACCCGCGCGCCGAGTGCCGCGAGCACCTGCGGCGCCACCACCGAGTTCGCACCATGCGCGCAGTCGACCACCACGTGGAGCCCGTCGAGCCGTCGTCCCTCGATCGCTGCCTCCACGGCCGTCGCGTAGCGGTCGAGTGCCGTGTCGTCGCGGCGGACGACCCCGACCTCGGCGCCCGTCGGCCCCGGGGAGCCACCGGGGACGAGCGCGGCGGCGATCACCGACTCGACCTCGGATTGCTCGTCGTCGGTCAGCTTGCGGCCCCCGGGGGCGAACAGCTTGAGCCCGTTGTCGCCGTAGGGGTTGTGTGAGGCCGAGATGACGACACCCACCGTGTCCTCGGCCGCCGAGACCACGGCGACGGCCGGCGTCGGGACGACCCCGAGCAGCACGGCGTCGGCGCCGGCGGCGCAGACCCCCGCTGCGACGGCGGCCTCGAGCATGGTTCCCGATCGACGGGTGTCGCGACCGATGAGGACCGGTCGACCGCCGGACAGCGTCACGGCGGCGCGTCCCACGGCGAGGGCGACCTCGGGGGTCAGCGTGTCGTTGGCCAGCCCTCGCACCCCGTCGGTGCCGAAGCGGACCCGGGGCGCGCCCACGCTCGTCGTCGGTCGCGTCCGGGACTCAGCGCTTGGAGTACTGCGGAGCCTCGCGGGCCTTCTTCAGGCCGTACTTCCTGGACTCCGTCTCCCGCGCGTCACGCGGGAGGAACCCGGCCCGCTTGAGCGGCGGACGGAGCTCGGGGTCCAGCTCGATGAGCCCACGGGCGATGCCCAGGCGCACCGCGCCGGCCTGGCCGGTCACGCCGCCTCCGTGGAGCGTCACGTCGATGTCGAACTGCTCGCCGGTCTCGGTGAGGCGCAGCGGTTCGCTCAGGATCATGCGGTGCGTGGGGTTCGGGAAGTAGTCCTCGAGCGCACGACGGTTGACGGTGATCTGACCGGAACCCTGACGGATCCGGACACGGGCGACCGCACGCTTGCGGCGACCGGTGGACTGCACGAGCGGCTTGGACATCTGCTGCGTCTCCGTCACGAACGGGCCCGGGCGGCGGCGAACTCGATGGGTTCGGGCTGCTGGGCGGCGTGGGGGTGGTCGGGACCGGCGTACACCTTCAGCTTGCGCAGCATCTGGCGACCCAGTCGGTTCTTGGGGAGCATGCCGCGAACGGTGCGGCGGACGGCCTCGGCGGGCTTTTCGTCGAGCAGCTTGGCGTAGGTGGTCGACTTGATGCCGCCCGGGTAGCCGCTGTGCCGGTAGACCATCTTGGCCTCGGCCTTGTTCGAGGTGAGCACGACCTTGTCGGCGTTCACGATGATGACGTGGTCGCCGGTGTCGAGGTGGGGGCTGAACGTGGTCTTGTGCTTGCCACGGAGCAACCGGGCGACCTCGGTCGCCATCCGACCGAGGGTCAGACCCTCGGCGTCGACGACGTACCACGTACGTTCGATCTCTGATGCCTTCGTGGAGTGCGTGCGCACGGTCGTCTCTCTCTTCACCGCATCCCGGACGGTTCCGGGGTGCTCGGCGGCGCGGGGGCGCCTCCGGACCGGAGCGAGAGCGTAGGGCCACGCCCGGTCAACGGGCAAGCCGACACCGTTGCGGTGTCGGCCCGGTACCGACGCGGCGCCGACGTGATCCGGCCCGGCCCGGCCCGGCGGGCCCGGACGCTCAGTAGCCGACGTCCCAGAGCACGAGTCCCCGAGGGGGCGCCAGGGTCGGCAGGGCGGCACGATCCCGTGCCTCCAGCGCCCGGGTGACGTCGGCGGCGTCACGGCGACCGCGTCCCACCTCGACGAGGAGGCCCACGATGCTGCGCACCATCTGGTGACAGAACGCCGTGGCGCTGATCTCGAACCGGAGCAGGTCGTCCTCGGGCCGGCTCCAGCCGGCGTCCAGCACCCGGCGGACCAGCGAGGCCTCGGGGGCTCCCCGGGGTCGCCGGCAGAAGGTGGAGAAGTCGTGCTCCCCCACCAGCGCGCCTGCGGCCAGGTCCATCGCCGGCAGGTCGAGCGGCTCGTCCACCCACCACGCCGTGCGGTCCAGGAACGGCGAGGGGACCGCCGCGTTCCACACCTGGTAGCGGTAGGTGCGCGACCGGGCCGAGAACCGGGCGTCGAAGTCGGCGGCCGCCCGTTGCACGTCAGCGACGACGATCTCCGGTGCGAGCAGCGCCACGAGCGAGTTGCGCAGGGCCGTGGGGTCGTCCGCCCGACGCGGAGCAGGCGTGGCCTCGGTGAACCGGACGGTCACGACCTGGGCCCGGGCGTGCACCCCCCGATCGGTGCGGCCGGCGCAGGTGAGCTCGACCGGGACCCCGGTGACGGTCTCGAGCGCACGACGCAGCTCACCGGCGACGGTCCGCACACCGTCGTTCTCGGCGAACCCGTGGAAGGACGTCCCGTCGTAGGCCAGGTCGAGGCGCAGCGGGGGCGGCCCGGACGCGGACGAACCGCCCTCTCGGGGCGGCTCGTCGGTCACGGAACGGGGTTCCGGGCGGTCGGTCAGACCAGCTCCAGCTTGGCCATCGGAGCGTTGTCGCCCGAGCGGGTGCCGAGCTTCAGGATCCGCGTGTAGCCGCCCGGTCGGTCGGCGTAGCGCGGGCCGATCTGGTCCATCAGGATGGCGGCGATCTCCTCGTCACCCAGGAACGCCAGGATCTGGCGGTGGTTGTGCAGACCGCCCTTCTTGGCCTTGGTGATGATCTTCTCCGCGATCGGGCGGACCGCCTTGGCCTTGGCCTCGGTCGTCACGATCCCGGTCGGCGAGGCGACGAGCGACGCGACCAGGTTGGCCATGAGCAGCCGCTGGTGCTTGCTGTTGCCGCCGAACCGACGGCCCTTCTTCGGGGTTGCGGGCATGGGGTGTCTCCTGTGGTCCCGGCGACCGGGGTCAGCTGCCGCGCAGCGTCAAGCCGCGGTCGTTCAGCTTCTCGATGACCTCGTCGAGCGACTTCTGACCGAAGTTGGTGATGGCGAGCAGGTCGTCCTCGCTCTTGAGGAGCAGCTCACCGACGGTGTTGACCTGGGCACGCTTGAGGCAGTTCCGCGGACGCTCCGAGAGGTCCAGGTCCTCGATGGCGAGCTCCAGGTCCGGCGTCGAGGCCACGGCCTGCGGCTCGGGGCCGATCTCCAGGCCCTTGGGCTCGTCGCTCATGTGCTCGACGAGCTCGACGAGCGCCCGGAGCGTGGCGCCGGCCGAAGCGAGCGCCTCCCGCGGCGTGAGCGAGCCGTCGGTCTCGATGTCGAGGACGAGGCGGTCGTACTCGGTGGACTGCTCCACGCGGGTGGGCTCGATCTGGAAGGCCACCCGGCGCACGGGCGAGAAGATGGAGTCGACCGGGATCACGCCGATGGTGGCGCTGCCCTTGTTTCGGTCGGCGGAGACGTAGCCCCGGCCCTTCTCGACGGTGA